>JAYVIT010000019.1:0-14086 GCA_043769965.1 Saprospiraceae bacterium | reverse complement strand
ACGTTGATTTTAATTAACGGTTTCGAGGGAAAGAGTGTTTACTATTTTATCAGCAGGTTTTTAGATGTCGCTCAATATCATGGCGGAATGTTGAACCCTTGCAATAAAAACGATTTCAGCATTTACCCGATAAACTATTCTAAAGTTTCCTTCAATTAATTCTCTAATATTATCTATTCCAAATTCTGAAACAATTTTTCCTGATCTTGGAAATGTTTCTAATTGCCTTACTCTTGCCAAAAGTTTTTCTATATATCTACTTGCGTAGGAGGTTGAATCTTGTGCAATATAATTGTGAATAATCTTTAAGTCTTCCAGGGCTAATTCAGTCCAAACAATTTTTACCATTTCTTCGCCATTACTTCTACTTGTTCATGAGAAATAGTTTTTCCTTCTTCTATTTGTTTTAAACCTTGTTCAACTTTCTCAATAAAAATAAGCCTTTCTATAAGTGTTTCTAATTCAAATTCTTGTGGGAGTTCTTTGATTGATTCAATTACTTTATCTCGTTTCATAAATAATATTTTATTTAAAGCGAAGATACAAAATATTTATTGCTTATTTGAGCTTGCTGATAACTCACAGCTTACAGTATGAAAATTTATTTATTTAATTTGTATAACTGTAAGTATTCATTTGCTGCCCGGGTCCAGGAAAATTGTTTAGACCATTTGATAATCTGGTTTTTTTTATCTGCATCTGAATGATAAGAATTCATACCATTTATAAATACTGAATTCATTTCAACAGGATCAAAAGTCTTCCAGAAAAATGCTTCAACTCCTCCAATCTCAGGTAATGAACTTTCATGATTCAAAAATACAGGTTTACCAAGACTCATCGCCTCAAGTACAGGAAGTCCGAACCCTTCAGTTAATGACGGAAATAAAAAGGCTTCACAATTTGTGTATAGCCAGTATTTCTCTTGTTCTGTTATAATTCCTGGAATAATAAGTTTGTCCTGTAAGTCATATTTTTTAGCCTGTTCTTTGATGTATCCGGTGTATTCGTCATTGTCATTCCCTGCGATTATTAAGTTATATGATTTCTGTTGTTCTAGAAATGGTAATAATACATGAAAATTTTTTTTGCGTTGGATAATACCTAGAGTGAAAAGGAATTTTCCATCTTTTACAAAAGAAGGTCTTGCTGCATTTTTATAATTTATTAATGTATTGCCATTGTAAATGACGTGAATGGATTTGTTTCCAATATCAAGGTGTTTTTCAACTTCTTTGGCAGTATATTCTGAAATTGCAGTTAGTACTTGTGCTCTGTTTATTTTTTTTTGAAGG
This sequence comes from Saprospiraceae bacterium, assembly GCA_043769965.1. Lineage (GTDB taxonomy): Bacteria > Bacteroidota > Bacteroidia > Chitinophagales > Saprospiraceae > Vicinibacter. The sequence goes on along the minus strand of JAYVIT010000019.1, from coordinate 12,791 downwards.
TCATGCAACTTCCGTTTTAATTTGTATCCGCTGTATTTGTGTAAAAAATTGAGATCATGAATCGTAAGCATGACCGAAGTTTTTGCATCTGAGGGTAAATAAGGAGCACCTTGATGCAGACAATGCCAGAGCTTGTAATCACCGCTTCGAATGCGAAAATACTTATGAAGATTTGACTGACTAATGTAATTCACTTCATGTCCAAAAATTCCTTTACAATTTTCAGGAACATAAAAATTAAAATCAAATTCAGAGGCATGTGCAGATAATGATTTACCTAAATGCAAACAAAACTGTCCAAGCCCACTATTGAGGTTGCTAAGTTTAGAAGATTCGATGAAGATTTTTTTCACGATGGAGTTTATTGGCCGAAAGTAATGTGAAGTTGCAAGTTACAAACTTGCAACAACACAGTTTAGATGATTCAATGAAGAATTATTTCACGATAAAAATGATTGGCCTTTAGAAATGCGAGGTTGCAAGTTACAAACTTGCAACAACTGATTCGATGAAGAATTTTTTCACGATAAAAATGATTGGCCATAAGTAATGCAATGTTTCATGTTATACTTGCAACGAATATTATTAATTTAATACCATCAAAATTTGCATGCAAAAACAACTATTCATATTTTTTTTCAACTGCCAACTGCCAAATTCCTCAAAGTCTTCTCGAAATCTCTTCAACGGCCTTGCGATTAGTAGCTTTGGTTTCATGTTTGGTCCATCCCATATAAAAAAGTCCTAGACAAGATTCATTTTCTCCAAGTCCCAAAAATTCATTCATAACATAAATTGCATTCGGCGAACTCCAGTAACTACCAATCTCCAAAGCTGTACAACTGAGCCATATATTTTGCACAGCACATGCGAGGGCAGCTGTTTCTTCCCAGGCCGGGATCACGGTTTCGGGACTTCGGTGAATACAGATAGCTATGACGGCAGCGGATTGTAGAGGCTTTTCGCCTGCTTTTTTCATTTTAATGGGGTCAAAGTTCTCCGGAGTTGTCTTGTTCTTATAATGTCCCGAAAGAAAATCCGAGAGGTCTTTGAGCTTGTCTTTAGTGATAATTACAAATCGCCAGGGCTCGGTTTTTTTATGGGTTGGCGCCCAACGGGCATTGTCGAGTATGGCATTGAGGAGCTCGTCAGCGATCTGGCCTGGCTCGTAATTTTGAGGAAAAACAGCTCTCCTTGAGCGGATTATGTCGGTTAATGTCTGAAATTTTTGATTCATAGATGAATTTAATTAGTTAAGTGTAAATAATAATTTAGATTTGTCTAAAATATTATGGTATGCTGACTCTTTCTGAAGAAAACCATTTGAAAGCAATATACAAAATCAGTCAAAACAGCTCTGACAAGACTGTCTTTACCAAAGCCATTGCCGAAGAACTGAATACTAACCCTGCATCAGTGACAGATATGGTAAAGAAACTGGCGGATAAAAAGTTGCTGACTCATGAAAAATACTACGGAGTTGTCCTGACTAAGGAAGGGCAGAAATCAGCCATTGATTTGCTTCGAAAACACAGACTTTGGGAAGTCTTCTTGCATGATAAACTTGGATTTGGTTGGGATGAGGTACATGAAGTAGCTGAACAATTAGAGCATATCCAATCTCTGCTGTTGATTCAAAGATTGGATGCATTTCTTGGCAATCCAAAATTTGATCCCCATGGAGATCCCATTCCAAACGCAAGCGGAACTTTTACTTACAGAAATCAGGTGAATCTTTCATTGATTCAAGAAATTGGTAAAGAGGTGATCATGCTTGGTGTAAAAAATCAGAGTTCTGAATTTTTGAAATATCTCGAGAGTATTGAAATGAAGCCTGGAGCAGTTTTGAAAATTATTTCTGTTGGTGAATATGATCAGTCTCTAAAAATTAGAATTAATCAAAATGATGAAGTTGTTATTACTTATCAGAATGCGCAGGAGATATTAGTTAAACCTTAATTGTCCACCACATAGGCACATAGGGCACATAGTTAAAGATAAATTCTATGTGCTCTATGTGGTTTATAAAAAGATTTTTTCTAAATACTAACCTCTTGTTTCAACTCCGGAATTTCAATATTCGGAAATCCATTTTGTTTTAAATATTCTTTATACACAATTTGGGTTTCGTATTCTCCATGCACCAGGAAAAGTTGTTTGCAGGTTTTTGTTTGGTTGGAAAGAAAATCCAACATTTCTTTTTGATCACCATGTGCAGAAAATGAATCCATTATTTCAATTTTGGCATTTACTTTTAATTCATCTCCAAATATTTTGACTTCCTGTGCACCTCTTTGCAGTTGACCGCCAAGCGTGCTTGGTGTAGCATATCCAACCATTAATATTGTGGTTCTTGGATTTTCAATATTATTATAAACATGATGTTGTATTCTTCCTGCATTCATCATACCGGCTGCAGAAATAATGATGCAGGGTTCTTTACTTGCATTGAGTCTTTTGGAATCATTTACATCGGTAATGTAACTCAGTCTTTTAAATCCAAATGGATCGGGATCCGAAACAATGTATTCAAGAAGTTCTTCATCAAAACATTCTGAATGTGCTTTATAAATATCAGTGACATTCACAGCTAAAGGACTATCTACAAATACAGGAATGTTTGGCAAGCTTTTTTCATTGACTAGTTGATCAAGAATATAAACCAATTCTTGTGTTCTTCCTAAACTAAAAGCAGGAATGATTAATTTTCCTCTGTTTACCAGACAAGTTTCATTTATAACTTTTAAAAAATGTGTTTTCTCAGCGGGCTTTTCGATATGCAATTTATTTCCATAGGTAGATTCTGTAATGATTACATCAGCTGGCCACATTTCCTGAGGATCTCTCAATATTGGTCTTGATGGTCTTCCTATATCCCCGGAAAATGCAAGTCGAAAATCATCGCCACCTTGATTGATGATCATGTTCACACTCGCTGCTCCAAGAATATGTCCTGCATCAGTGAATAAAACGGTAACGCCTTTTACAATTTCAATCCAACGATCATATGAAAAAGAAACAAATTGTTTCATTGCAATAGAGACATCACCAGCATTGTAAATTGGTTTTACTCTGGGCATTTTTTGTCCGGGATGTTTGGCCCTTTTCTTGTCTAGTTTTTTATTTTCAAATTCTGCATCGCGTTCGTGAATATGCGCAGTATCGAGCAGCATAATGGCTGCAATATCCCTGGTGGCATGTGTACAAAAGATATTACCCTTAAAACCGTCTTTCACTAATTTTGGAATCCGTCCGCAATGATCAATATGTGCATGAGATAAAATCAAAGCATCAATTTCCGCGGGATCAAAGTTCCAGGTAGAATTTAACTCATCCAGATTTTCAAATCGGCCCTGGAACATTCCACAGTCCAACAATATTTTATATCCATTATCCAATGTAATGAGATGACTAGATCCGGTCACTTCACGTGCTGCTCCACAGAATTTTATTTTCATACACCTTTGGTTTTACTTTCTACAAAAGTTATTAATTGTCCTATTTTCTTTTTAAATTTAGTTTGACCCAATAGTTGAATCATTTTATGCACTTCCGGTCCCATAGGTATTCCACTTATTGCTACTCTTAGTGCGGGAAACAATTCACCAGGTTTGATGGCTCCAGTTTTGAGAAAATCTTTTAAAGCCATTTCTATTTCAGTTACATTCCAATTTGATAATTCAAAAATGATGTTTGTAACCGCATTCAAAGCAGGGATCTGCTCCAGTTTAAATTTCTTTTCTATAAATTCTTTATCGTAATGAATACTGTCTTCAAAATATACTTTTCCAAATTCACAAAAGTCTTTTGAAAATACCACCCTGTCCTTGTACAAATCATAAATTAAATGGGATTCCAGTTCAGACAACTCAATATCCATTAATTTAAAATCATGAATAATTCGTTTTAAAATTTCCTCTTCCGGAATGCGATGCAAGTATTGTTGATTGAACCACTTTCCTTTTTCAAAATCAAATCGAGCGCCTGATTTTACGATTTTTTCCAGAGTAAAACTGTGATACATTTCGTCCATGGAAAAGATTTCTTGTTCGGTGCCATTGTTCCAACCCAGTAATGCAAGAAAATTTAATAAAGCATCCGGTTCGAAACCATATTCCTTAAATCCTGAAAATGTTACTCCATCATCGACAATCCAGCTAATTGGAAAAACAGGAAATCCAAACTGTGCTCCATCGCGTTTTGAAAGTTTTCCATTGCCTGTTGGTTTTAAAATTAATGGTAGATGCGCAAATATGGGCATATCGTCTTCCCATCCAAATGCTTTGTACAACAACAAGTGATGAGCTGTTGATGAAAGCCATTCTTCACCGCGAATGACATGCGATATTTTCATGAGATAATCGTCAACGACATTCGCCATATGATACGTTGGCATGCCGTCAGATTTGATCAATACCTTATCATCAAGTTCTGAGGTATGAAAGGTCACCAAACCGCGGATAGCATCGAGTATGGTTACAGATATATTATCCGGTACTTTAAGACGTATAACATATTGCTCACCTGAATCGATTAATTTTTTTGCAGCATCCATTCCCATGGTAATGGAATTTTTCATTTGTGCTCGGGAATTGTAATCATACTTTTGATTACCTCCATTGGCATCTCTTAATGCTTCAATATCAGCTGCAGTATCAAATGCATAATAGGCTTCATCGCGGTCGATCAACTTCAATGCATGTTCAAAGTAAATTGCTTTTCTTTCGGATTGTCTATATGGTCCAAAGTCTCCACCAAAGCCAGGCCCTTCATCGGGAATCAATCCAACCCATTTCAAAGAATTGATGATATATTCTTCGGCACCGGGCACATACCTTCCCTGATCCGTATCTTCTACCCGAAGAATAAAAGTACCCTGGTGTTTTTTTGTAAATAAATAATTATAGAGGGCAGTCCGTATGCCTCCAATATGCAAAGGACCTGTGGGGCTTGGAGCAAATCGCAATCGAACTGGTTTATCCATAACTGTTGATTCTAAAATTGTATGCAAATATCCAAATCTGTGCTCATAAGATATTGTTAATCATTAAAATAATCTGAGAAAGCTAAAATCCGCTCTCGATCTTTACACGTAAGTAACTTTTAATTCCACGAATTATCCAATGTATCTCAGCTTTACTCCACGGTTTTTGCAGAACATGTTTTCTGATCTGGTATGGCGCATCGACAGCCCTGAAGCTGATATTTATTTGACGTTTGATGATGGCCCGATTCCGGAAGTAACGCCCTGGGTGCTCGATACACTTGATGCGTACCATGCGAAAGCAACTTTTTTTTGTGTAGGGCAAAACATCGAACGCAATCCGCAAATTTTAAAAGAAATTAAAAATCGCGGACATGCTGTGGGCAATCATACTTTCAATCATTTATCCGGATGGAGAAGTGACAACCTGGATTATATACTCAATGTGAGAAAAGGTGCTATCGCAAGCGGTTCAAATTTATTCAGACCACCGTACGGAAGACTTCGTCCTTCGCAAACCAGTTTTTTAAAACATCATTACAAAATTGTGATGTGGGATGTATTGAGTGGAGATTTTGATCCGCAATTGAGTGCAGAAGCATGTTACCAGAATGTCATTAAAAATACAAGACCTGGATCGATCATCGTATTTCACGATTCAATAAAAGCAGAAAAAAAATTGCATTCCGTACTGCCAAGAGTACTGGAATATTTTTCAATTCAGGGATTTAATTTTAAAGCACTGGAATCTTCAGAGTTGCTTCCTGCATCAGGACAGATGGTGTATGAGGATATGACGACCGACCGCTGACCACTGATGGCAGACAATCGACTAGCCCCGCTAGGCGTAGGCTGTGCCTACGTCTGTGTGTCAAGCAAAATCCGTTTTGCAAATTATTAATGGTAATTAAAATCATGATTTTTATTACAAATTAATTTAATTCTATAATGAGCAGATTCTGAATTCATTTGAAATCTTATTTCATAGCATGTTTTGGTAAACAAAGTTTACCTATCACCGCGACGTAGGCGCAGCCTACGCCGAGCTAGGGTTTCACTTATGTTTATTGATATTCAAACCCATCGAACTTGTTGAATTTAAATAAAATCAAAATTATTTCCCGATTATAAAAATCGCCGGCCTATCATAGTGCACCATAAATTCCTCTTCCTTCCATTCCCTGATTTTTTTTGTTTGAATGTTTTGATCTGCGGATGACAAATTGCTTGCAACACAAAAATTCAAATCAGCGGGTATGTTGTGTTTTACCATTTCCAAAACTTGTTTGTTGCGATATGGAGTTTCCATAAAAATTTGGGTGATGCCGGTTTTTTTTATTTCATTTACCAATTTGATAAGCTTATCACGAAGCATTTCTTTTTTTGCAGGTAAGTAACCATGAAATTGAAATTGTTGTCCATTCAATCCACTCGCCATTAAAGCCATCATCATGGAGTTTGGTCCGGAGAATGGAATGACTTTTATTTTATGTTGATATGCCAGGTTGACAATTTCAAATCCCGGATCTGCAATGCAAGGTAGTCCGGCTTCGGAAACCAATCCCATATTGACACCTTTCAAAATTTCATGAATGATCATTTTATGAAAAACAGCATCGGGCTTTTCAGGCATTTCGTGAATGATGATTTCTTGAAGAGGAATAGGATGTTTGATGGATTTTAGAAATGCCCGCGCAGGTTTGGCTCTTTCAACCACAAAATGGGTCAAAGTATGGGTCACTTCAATCGATTGTAAACTCAAAGAAATTGCCTCGCCACCACTAAGCGGAACGGGGATTAAATATAGATTTCCTGAAGGCATGCAGCGAAGATAATCTAACTATCCTCAAATAGTTAGCAATCCAACAAGGTAACCATTTAATCCCAACAATACTGTTAGGGCAACAATATCGCAATTTAGCAATGTAACAATTTATCAATCAAACAATTTAGCATTACCTTCGCCTTCCCTTGTAGAATTTTATGAATACCTATACTATAAAGCTCCAGCAATTTGAAGGTCCTTTTGATCTTTTGCTTTTTTTCATTGAAAGAGACGAACTCGATATTTACGATATCCCAATAGCTAAAATCACAGGTGACTTTCTCGATTATATCCGTCAGATGGAAACCCTGAATCTGGATCTTGCAAGCGAATTCATTTTGGTTGCTGCTACGCTGATCCGTATTAAAGCAAGGATGCTTCTCCCAAGAAAAGAATTGGATGAAAACAACCAGGAAATTGATCCCCGAAAAGAGTTGATCCAAAAATTATTGGAATACAAATCCATCAAAGATGTCATTGATGAAATGAGTATGATGGAAGATGACCGGTATTTTAGAATCCCGAGAGGTAATCTCAAAAAGGAATTTGAATCACTCGCCAGTAAAGCGTTGGTTGATGCAGAATGGGAATCGCTGAATCTCTTCAATCTGATGAAAGTTTTTCAGAAGGTGATGTTGCGTTTTGCAGAAGGACCCAAAACAATCGTACATAAAATTTATAATTATCAATTTGTAATAGAAGAAGAACAGGAAAAAATTCTCGACAAAATAAAAAGAACCGGTAAAGCCAGCTTTGAATTATTGTTTGAAGAATGTGAGAATAGAATTCATGCAATCATTGTATTTCTTGGAATATTGGAATTGGTTAATTTTCAAAAACTGACTATTGTAAAAGGAGAAAGTTTGAATCAGTTTTGGTTGGTGGAAAAAGTAGAAGAAATTAATAATGCCGAAAGTGAAATCCTGCAGAGCGGGGAAGAATTATAAATGAAGCTATTTAAAAAATAAGGATTAATACAATGTCTGGTTCTACCCTAGAACTCTTAACGACTAACTAAATCCTACTTCGGCCTTTAGAATTATACTTAATATTCACGTTTTTATTTGTGATTCCATTTGATTAGTACAAATTATATATTGTATATATGTGTTTAAATTACAAAATATAGATTGTTTATTTGCACACACTTAGTATGATTTACAAAAATAAAATATTACAAATCAATCAGTTAGATCAAAAATTAAGATCTTTGAAAGATATTTTCCCTGAAAGGCCAGCAATTGGGTGGTTAAAGTCTATTCGCATGACTATTGGTATGACTGCGTCTCAGTTGGGGAAAAAATTGTATAAATCACAGCAAGCCATCCATGCATTTGAAAAAGGAGAACTTGAAGAAACGATCACATTAGCAAAGCTCAGAGAAGTTGCCGCGGCTATGGGATTTAAACTTGTTTACGCTTTGGTGCCTGAAGATTCCATTGAAAAATTGATTGAAGCAAAAGCAAAAGATCTTGCTGCTAAAATTGTAATGCGAAGTTCACATCAAATGGCAATGGAAAATCAAAAAATCAGTGATAATAAACTTGAGCAAGCTATCAATGAGCGAGCGGCAGAATACACCAAAACAATTCCAAAGATATTATGGGATTGAAATTAGATACCAAATCAGGAGATACCCATCTAACTCCTGATGAATTAGATAAATTGATACCACAGCATATCACAACACGCCGCGAATTGGATGAACTCGAACAGAATAATATTGAAGATGCAGTAGAGTGGATTTTGCGAACAAGAATTTTAAATGCTGAAAAAATATTTTCAAGAGAATTTCAAAATTCACTCCATAAGAAAATGTTTAATAAAGTTTGGAGATGGGCAGGAACCATACGAAGTCTAGAAACAAACTTAGGAGTCAGACCTTTTGAAATAGAAATTCAGAGCAATATGCTTAATGATGATGCGCAATTTTGGTTTAAAAATAAAACGTTTTCACCTTTAGAGTTGGCTCTGCGTTTTCATCATCGCTTGGTTTTCATACATTGCTATCCAAATGGAAATGGAAGACATGCAAGATTGATGGCGGATATTATTTTAGAAAAGTTGTTTCAATTAAATCCGATTTCATGGAAAGGTGAAAACTATATTGATGAAAATATTGAAAGAGAATTTTACATCAAGGCATTGAAGCAAGCAGATTTAGGAGATGTTTCGTGGTTGTTCAATTGTATTAAATAAAAATTCGCTTGATAGAATCATCTCCAATATTTCGCACCGCTGGTGCTATAATTATTTCGCCTCTATGAGGCTGAATTTAAAAGTTTTTCTAAAAGAATGTCTATTTTATTTTTTCTGGATTCATTCAAATTCCATTGGAAAGTTTCTTTTTCACTTGTTTGATTTTGTTGATTGAATATCAAACTAAAAATTCGTTGTCGCTCTCCAATCGAGATTTGATCAAATACCCTGCGCAACAATGGAAGGTTATCTTTAAAATGAATTTCATCTAATGAAAGCAGCCAGGTATCCAGACTTTTCATGATATCAGGATGCATGAGATAGAATGCAGACTGATTATATAAAAATCCTTCAAACCAATGTGCAGCTTTTGGAATGTCGGAATGCAAGGAAAACTGCAAATCAAATGCAAGTAAAAATGCATCCATGTCAATCCACTTTCTTTCCAACAAGATATTCCAAATTTTGCCTTTGAGTAAAGGATGAGAGAGTTCATCATTTACCATTTGATGCAATTGTTTTTTCCAGAGTTCTAATAAGTCATTATTATCAACAGTTTTATTTTTATCAAAATACAACTGAATAACCAACAAAGCCTGCATCAACTGTTTGCTTTTATTGTAATCGACAAACTTGATGGCTTCCGGATAAGAGATCACTAATTTCGGAATGAGTTCATCCAATACTTTTTTGATAAACCCGACATTAGTTTGGTGAATGGATCCGTATTCAAGTCCCGACATCAGGGGCCTTATTATTGTACTGAGTTGTACTACATCCGGATTTTGTAAAATGATACCAGATAATTTTTCAGTTAATGTGGGCAATAATTCCTGGAAACCGGATTTCAAAGAATGTTCAAGGTATTGTGCAATTCTATAAATTTCGACTTGTGCAGCTAATTTTTTCTGTATGTATTTTAGTGTGGCTTCCTGAAATGTATTTCCATAAAGTGCAATTTGAATAAGATAAATTTCTAATTCAGGGTGCCAATGAAAACTCCAATATTCATGAAAATTTCCGAGGGCATTGACTTCAGATGTTCTGGTGCTTGCCCACTTCATTTCAATCAACTGAGTAAAGTGAAGAAACTGGGAAATTTTCAATTGATTTTCTTTTCGTAAATCGAGATCCAGTTCTTCCTGATGACCATCTTTCCAAAATCTTGATAAACGCAAATATTTTAATGAAGCATGAAAACTTTTTACAAAAGGCAGATTCTGAGATTTTAATTCTATTTGGCCGGTTACTTCTCCACATAGAATTTTTTCTTTCATCCAATGGATGACTTCTGAATTTCCTTTTCCGAAAACACAAACGGAACTATCCAGCAATTCTTCAATTCCAGGTGAAGGGAGATCTCTGAGTAATGCCATGTTGTTTGCAAGCAGTTCTGCATCAATCGCAGAAGACGGACTTAAATCCATTCCTTCTCTTCGCAAAAGGTGTACAGCCTTTACCAGAAATCGAGAACTAGCGGATTGTGAATGTTCGAATAATGCTTCATGCCAAATTGGTGATATGATTCCGGCACTGTATCCATTTTCAATACTGATGTTTTTATAGGTCCATGGAATGATACAGGTTTTTATTTCTACAGATTGCAATGGTTTTATCAATTCATCTTTACTGTTTATGATAAATTCTTCACTTAAAACAGGTCCATGCCATGCGCCGCAGATTACTGCAATTTTTTTATATTTCTTTTTAAGTAATTCCCGGAGTTGAAAACGCATGAATTGTTCGCGAATCAATGTTTCTTCATCATCGCATCCAAAACTTTGTTTACGCAATTCGGACATGAGATCATTGACAAAGTCAAAAAGTTTTAAATCATCGGGCCATTGCTCAAAGTGATTTTCCCACCAACGTTCGCTGTCAGCATATCCAGCTTGTTTAGCTAAATAGGCAATGGGATCTCTGGTAATTATTTTTTGATTTTTGTTTAAATCCTGTTCCGTATCATTTCTAAAATTGGAATGCAGCAATGAAACCGATGCTGGCAAATCAATGCAATGAATCGGAATTTTATTTTTTTTAGAAAATAATATCGCCTGGTATTCCGGAGAAAAAGAAGCCAAGGGTAAGTATATAGAATGATCAGGATTATTTGCATTGTAAAATAAAAATGCAATGGGTGGAATGATAGTCTTCTCATCGATCAACGGAATCAATGCTTTTGATTCTTCGGGGAGCTCTATAGCTATAGCATCGGTTTGATATTCTTCCAAAGCATGAACCAGCCGCTTGGCAGAACCGGCGCCATGATGACGGATACCGAAGATTTTTAATTCAGCCATTTATATTAGTTGAACTTTAGAATGGCACACGGACGACACTGATAAGACTGGTTTTCGCAGATTTGATTTTTTAATCTGTGTAAATCAGTATAATCCCCGCCTGCGGCGGGCAGGCGTGTTGTCTGTGTGCTAATTTATCGATTCGTTAAAAAGATTTATCATTGGTAATTTTCTTATCTGCTAAAATTTTATGCATTACTTCATACCAATCTTTATAATCTGTTCGCTTTTTCAATACGGTCTCAGTATATTCCTGCAAGGTAATTTTTTCATCAGGATCATTTTTAATAATGGATTGAATTAATCCAGATGCAAGTTGTGATGGACCAAATGGTTTATCCGAAAAGAAATGATGTTGAATACGTGCATGATGTAAAATGGAAATCGCTTCTGCTGGACTTAGTGCTGCTTTTGTTGCTTTTATTTTTTGTTTACCATCCGTGCTGATCCCGCTTCGCAATTCGCGAAACATGATCACTAACTTTTCAGTCAGATTTTCTTTTAGTTTTTCGAGATTGATTTGCATCATTTGTTCCATCTGGCTGATACGCTGTTGAACGATGCGCACTTCATCTTCAAGATTTTCAGGTAATGGCATAACCAATGTATTGAATCTTCGTTGCAATGCCGATGACATTGGGTGTATACCCTTATCCTGATCGTTTGCTGTTGCAATGACATTAAAACCTTGCACACCTTGGAGTTCGTCATTGAGTTCTGAAATGGGTAAAGTCTTTTCAGATAAGATGGTAATCAAAGCATCCTGTACTTCTGTTGGTATTCTTGTCAATTCTTCGATGCGAACTAACTTACCATTGCTCATTGCTTTCATTACCGGACTTGGCACCATGGCTTCACGGCTAGGACCTTTTGCAATGAGTTGAGCATAATTCCACCCATAGCGCAAAGCATCTTCGCTGGTACCTGAAGTTCCTTGTACTAACAAAGTAGAATCTCCACTAATTGCAGCAGCAAGATGTTCGGACAACCATGTTTTTGCTGTACCTGGAATTCCAAGCAATAATAAAGCACGATCAGATAGTAATGTTGCAATTGCAATTTCAACTAATTTTTTATCGCCAATATATTTTGGAGTAATTACAGTACCATCTTCGAGTTTATCACCCATGATGTATTGCAATACACTCCAGGGAGAAAGTAGCCAACTCGTTGGTTTATCTCGTTTATCAAATTTTTTTAGTGCTTCAAGTTCTGAGTAGAAAGCATCTTCTGCATGTGGTCTTAAAATGGAATTCACGATGTAAATTTAATGAATTGATGTGTATATTATAATTGATATTAAGTGAGTTGCTCACGGTTGGGCACTGATTTACACAGATTTTATATCAGTTATCATCTTTTGTCATCCGTAAAATCCGCGATCTATTGACAATCTGAGGTAGCAACTATGTCCTTATGCGAAACCATTTTGAATTCCATTTTTTTCCAATCAGCTTCAACGGTTTCCCATGATCCTTTAAAT
>JAYVIT010000018.1:0-5720 GCA_043769965.1 Saprospiraceae bacterium | reverse complement strand
ATCGATGGAGAGTATTGTGATCAAGAATCTTTCGTTCTTTTGCAGTCGCTCAAAAGAACCAAAAAGCTTGTTCGAAATAAGGCGCTCTTGCCCACTCACACAGCATCAGCTCCTATTTTTCTACCAAAGTATTTTGCTTCACCTTATATTTAAACTCAGATTCATTTAATAAAAGAATCTCCTTAATAGCATCAGCGAAAAATATTCGCCTCGCGCTGTATTTCGAACGGATTCCCCTATTAATATTAGATAAGATATTTTTTACTCCCCAACTTTTTAACCTGACCCTTAATTTTGCGTCTCATAATATCAAACTGCAAACTTAATTACCAACTTTTGCCTTCTTCTCTTGCTGCATCGGATTGGGATTTGCATTGCCGCCACCACCGCGTCTTCTGCGGGTTTCTTTTTGCGCTTTGAAGAGTTCAAAGCGGGATGCTGGTTCCATAGTGTTCCAGTAATTATTGCTGACATCGATGTCCGCAGTTTCTTTAAATGGATCGAGTTGAATAGATTTTACTTCTTTATTTCGAATAAATGTTTTTGTGACCTGCAATTCATTCTTTCTCCAGATTTGTTCGCTGATTCTTTCATCAGAATAGGTACCATCAGTATAATTCCATCGCATAATAATCGGCATAACCATACCACCTTTGTTTGTAAAATGAACTTCATACAAATACGTACTATCTCCCCCTTTTTGCAAATCTGCACTTGCAAATTCAGGATTGTAGCGAACTTTTTTATCATCATCTTTACGATTGAAGTTATAATAAAAATCCCTTAATGAAGTGTCTCTATCGACAAGAAATTGCATTCCCGATTGGCGGTTTCTAAATTTGGTAACGGACTCCGTAATATCCTGCGACTGCACGTAGTAATTTGTTTTGGTCATTGTTGCGCTTGCTTGTGTAACCCGCACTTTGACACTATCAATCGAAATATCTACGGGTTCTATATCAAAAAACCAGGCGCGCCAAAACCAATCTAAATCTGTGCCTGAAGCATCTTCCATGGTGCGGAATAAATCTGCAGGTGTAGGATGATGAAATGCCCATCGTTTAGCATATTCTTTAAATGCATGATCGAATAATTCTCTACCGAGTATTGTCTCGCGAAGTATGTTTAATCCTGCTGCTGCTTTTGCATATGCATTGGATCCAAAATGAACCAAGTTTTCGCTATTGGTCATTATGGGTTCAAGTTGATTTTTGGGCAATCTCATGTAATCTGCAATTCTTCCAGCCGAGCCCCTATCCGTAGCATAATTATTGTCAAACTCTTCCTGTGTTAGAAATTGAACAAATGTATTCAGTCCTTCATCCATCCAGGTCCATTGCCGTTCATCACTGTTGATGATCATTGGAAAAAAATTATGTCCTACTTCATGAATGATAACACCGAGCATTCCATTTTTTGATCCTTCAGAATATGTCCCATCTTTTTCTGTTCTACCAAAATTGAAACAGATCATTGGATACTCCATACCATTTGATGCTTCAACAGAAATGGCAACAGGATAAGGATATGGAATGGTATACTTTGAATACGTTTTGATTGTATGCGCAACTGTTTTAGTAGAATACCTTCGCCATAAATGATACGCTTCTTTCGCATAATAACTCATGCACATTGTCTTTTTTTCATTGACATATTCGGGCATTGCATCCCAAATGAATTTCCGCGATGAACCCCAGGCAAAGTCTCTTACATTTTCTGCTTTGTATATCCAGGTTTTAGTTGCATTTGATTTATTTTTTTCTGCAGCAGTTGCTTCATCCAATGTCACAATCTCAACAACATCATTGCTGTTTTGAGCTCTACTCCATCGTGCCTTTTGAGCATGAGTCAATACTTCATTATAATTTTGACATTCTCCAGTAGCAGCAATGATGTGATCAGCTGGAACAGTCATGTGTACTTCAAAATTTCCAAATGCCAATGCAAATTCTCCACGACCTGTGAATTGTTTGTGCTGCCATCCCTGAAAGTCCGAATAGACACACATCCGAGGATACCATTGTGAAATCGTAAAAAGATGATTTCCATCTTCTGCAAAATATTCTAATCCTCCCCTTCCCCCAATTGACATCCTATCCGGAATTTTATAATTCCAACGGACATAAAATTTGATTTTTTTACCAGGCATTAATTGCTTCGGTAGATCAATGCGCATCATAGTTTGATTAATCGTATATGGCAAATTCTGCCCTTTATCATTTTTGACTTCTTCTATGTTTACGCCATAGCCTTCAAGGCTTGGCCTTTTGTCGAGACCTTCTAAATCATTTTCAGAAACCTTATCTCCCATTTTACTTTCACCGGAAGAATAATTGCTTGGAACATTTGGGTCGTGTTCATTTTCATCTAACTGCAACCAGAGATAATCCAGTGCATCAGGTGAATTGTTGAAATAAGTAATCCACTCCGAACCATAAAGACGGGTATTTGCTTCGTCCAGCCGGGCATGAATCTTATAGTCAGCTTTCATCTGCCAGTACTGGTGTCCTGGAGTCCCGGAAGCAGTTCTATATGTATTTGCATCCGGAAGGATGATGCCCAATTGTTCAAATTTGTTACCATGATTTGAACTAGGATTGTTCCTGATATTCTGTGCATTAAGATAAATACCAACAGAAATCAAAGCGACTAAGCAAACGTATTTTAACATATTCAGAAGTATGAAATGAGCCTATTAACTAACATGTACAAAGATAGAAGCAAAATTACGAAAGTTATCGTAGTTGTAAATAATTTTTGTTTTTTAGGCAAAAACTCTTCGAAAAAAGACTTGGCAAAGATAACCAACGCTAGAATAAGAAGTTGACCAACCTCGAGTCCAAGATTGAATGACAACAGTGGAAAAAGTATCGATTCTTCATGGCCCAGCATGGATTTTAACAAATACGAAAAGCCTAGTCCATGAATGCATCCGAAAACTGCAGCTGTGACATACCTGGTTTTCATGCCCGCATTTTCACTTTTCAAATCTTTTAAATTCCAAATGCAAGAAATCAAAATCGTAAGCGCAATCCAGATTTCAACAATTGACTGAGGCATCCTAATTAAATTGGATACGCTCAATGCCAGCGTCAGTGAATGTCCGAGTGTGAATGCAGTAACCAACCAGAGCAATTGTTCCCAATGCCTGCGGCTGAAAATAATGCTCAATGCTATGATGTATAAAATATGATCATAGCCCTTGAGATCCAGAATATGTTCCAGTCCTGTAACAAACCATAGATTAAATTCGGACATTAAAGCTAATTTTGCAGGATGCAAAACTATAAAATTAACGGTTTTAGTAAATGCCTGATTTCATTTTTAGTTATTAATTTTTCACTTTTAATTTCTTTACTGCATCCATTTTATCTCAGTGTTACTGAATTGAAATATAATCAACAATCAAAAAAGATAGAAGTCAGCGTGAAGTTATTCACTGATGATTTTGAAAAGACATTACATAACATTCATAAAATTCCAATTGACCTGCTTCATCCGAAAGACACCATGGCAATAGAAAAGCTTGTTGAAGATTATATTTCAAATCATCTCAATATTAACTGCGATAGTAAATTGCTTCGACTCCACTTCATTGGCTACGAAAGTGAAGAAGGAGCTATATGGTCCTATTTTGAATCCGAAGAAATCAATTCACCAAAATCAATTGACATTACGAATACTTTATTCTATCAATATATAGATGGCCAGATGAATATCATGCATGTCAATATTGGATCAGAAAAGAAAAGTTATAAATTAAATAATCCGGATTCGAAGGTGGAGTTTAAATTCTAAAATTGACAAATGGATCTGATTCGTGATTTTTATATTTCGGTGCTCTGCACCTGTATTTGTTTTATTCAAATTTTTCTACAAAAGTTTTGACGGCTCTGCCGCAGATAAAAAACAATTAAGAATAGAAATAGCGGTAGAGCCGCTTAAATATATGTAGGACTCAAATTAAAAAATGATTCAGGTGCAGAGCACCGAAACTTATAAATCGAAGGAATAAATTAGATTTTTACCAGCTTTCTTGTAATCGTTTTATGATTCTGAGTTATCTGCACAAAATATGTACCCGCTGATATGTTTTGCATATTCCAATGAAATGAATGTTTACCATTGGATTGTTGCAATTGATCTGAATACATAATTTTCCCCTCTACATTTTTAATTTTCAATTCAACAGTTCCTTTATCCTGAGAATTATACTCAATATGAATTGCATCGGATGCCGGGTTTGGAGAGATACTCAACAACATTGGTATAATCGTTTCTTCGTTTGCAACTGGTTGCGCAATTACAAAATCATATTGGTATCCAGCTCCAAAATCTGAAAGGAAACTTTTAACGGGAATAAATACACTATTTACTTTACGCACCATTCTTGTTGTTCCATTACCATTGCCCGGATAATACCAAAAATTCAGCCCGTCATTGGATACGTCATTGACATATAAGGTATAACAACCTGGGGGCAATAACAATTCGTCTCTATACACGGTATTGGCAATCATATTGTTTCTTTGAATAACAGTAACACCTTCGCTATTTACAATTTTATAATCATTGTCCTGTGGAATATTATTGGTTTTAAATTCATAAGTTAAACTCACAGAATAACTATCCACTTTTTTAAATTTGGTTTCTTTGCGATCGTTGGCGGTATAATCATCAGTACTATTATTTGGATTGCTAAGTTCCACTTCAAAAACATACAAACTATCAGGACCCGGTATCCAAAATTCTTTAGTGTTTACAGGCAATTCAATAACTGCTGTTCTTGTTGAAACCAGGTTTCCATTCCATTGATATTCTTCCTTTATTCCATTTTTTATTCCGTATTTTATTTTTAAACTTGTCAATGTCTGACTACCGGAATTTCTAATCATGATCGTTGGCTTGTTGCAAGATGGATTCAAACGATCAAACTCTACTCGTCCAGAACTCGGTCTCATGATTTCTTCCAATGCAGCATCTAAATTGTGATTCATCGGTCCATAAGAAACGATTTGACTGGAAACTAAATAATTCGCCTGATCCAACTGGGGTTGTGTCACAGTATAATCAACCGTAATCTCTTTGTTAGTGGCTATTGATTTTGAAAACTCATAAGTACGCAACTCTGTTGGCGCACCAGGACACCAGCCTGCACGATCGAAGATCCAGGTACCTCCTTGCGGATAAATTGGATTCCAAGCGCATTCCTTCCATACGGCAAAAGTATACGTAGCCATATTATTTCCACCTCGAACATTCACAATGTGATTTCTTTGAACAAATTCTCCATTCTGCTCATGGCCGGTTATAGAGAATCGCAACTTGTAATTTTCGGCATCTGGTAATTTTAATTTTCTGGCTTCAAATCTGGAATCAGTTAATATCTCTGAATAATACCCACGTTGAAAAGGCCAGACATTGGATACATCCACAACATTCCGCTCCGGGATGCCTTTGATAAATACAAATTTTAAATCGATCTCTTCCTGATTTTCTCCACCAAGTTCCATAGATATTAATCGTTTGCCTTTTAGTACAGGAGTAAAATCTGTTACATCAAAAACAAAGGTTTTTCCATCCACACCCAGATCCAGATTATTTCCATATGGAGTAACTAATGACAGCAATTCAAATTTTGCCGGTGTTTTATTGAAATATTTTAGATTGTAAATTTCCAGATAATCTTCTGGTTCGATAAGTATACTTTCAGCAATGTT
>JAYVIT010000017.1:0-2030 GCA_043769965.1 Saprospiraceae bacterium | reverse complement strand
CACAAGGAAATGTAATTTTCCAATAAATGATTAGCTAGAAGATGATATTCTAAATTGTTCTCTAAAAATGAAAGTTGAATCTCAATGGCTTTATTTATTTCTTCATTTTGAATGGAATGCTTCTGAATAAAAATCAAGGTATTGGTTAGTCTTAATGAAATTGGAAAGGGTTCTGGTTTTAATTTTTTATTTATTATCTGTCCGGAAATATCTATTAAAATTCTTTTACGCTCTTCAACCGAAATTTGTTCATCCAAAAGATAGTCCAGGTATTGAAGCTGGTAATTCCAGAGTTTTCCATATTCTAAAAAATTCCAGTCAATTTTATCTGTAAATGTTTTGTTCCTGTTGAGAAACGTAAAACTCATGTTTCCCTGATATGATGATGTTTTATTTAAAACCGGAAACTCCCTAACCTTTAAATCAAAGTTGAATTTAATTTTGTTTTTGCCAAAATAGTTGAAATTGGAATATTTCCAATTCAGGCGATACCAGAGTTGGTAAAAGATTTGCCTGGGTTTTAAATGGCGAATGGTATGATAGAAAAGCAGATATTTTTTCAAATTAGTCAAAAAATGGAAATAGTCAGAAAAGAACTCTCTTTGATTGGCAAAATTATATAGATTTCTGCAAATAACTGAATCAAACTAATTGATCCAACAGTTAAGGATGTAAAAGTTTGGAATACGTGGTAATGGAATTTATTCATTATTCCTTGCACTTTATTTTCCTTTGCGTCTTAGCCACTTAGCGTGAAATATTATTTTTCACTCTAAGGCGCAGAGACGCAAATAAGGCGCTAAGGAGAGAAGAGGAATAATGATAATTTTAACTGAATAAAATTTTGCGATTCGTTCAGCGGTATGTCCATTCAATAGTTCAAGGATAAAATATCATCAGGCGGACATGATTTATATAAATGCAATGCAAAGGGCTACGAATGATTTAAACAATTTCAGTTTTCAAATTTATCCAAAACATGTTTAACACGTTTTATAATCAATGTGGAAATTTCTTTCGAAACAGGATGATCCGCTACTGCCTTATTGATATTTCTGATAATCAAAATTGCCATTTCTTTTATTCTTTGCCTTACAAATCGCTTTGACAATCCTGCTTCTTCTGCTAATTTATCAAAATGTGAAGGGAGTATTTCGGATGAGATGTATTTATCTCCAATCGCCATGGCTAAATGTTTATCCAGTTCAGGATAATATTCTGTGCAAACTAAATCATAAACCGGAGCAAGTCTGATATTTATTTCTCCTTGTACATTAGTTTCGTAGAGAAGTGAAAAATTCTTGCCATGTGCATCGCAGTTTCCGATAAGATAATTGAAGATCATATAATCAAGAAGTCTTTGAAGATTAATCAAAGGAAGACTTGAAATTTCTCGCAATAGTTTAAAGCAATCCTTAAGTGAAGGGCCACCTTCTCTTTGATATTTTTGCTCCGAAACAATGCCCAAGGCTTGACAAAAATCTTCTTGATGCAACCTTGAATATTGCCTGGGATTGGCAGAGTTAATGGATCGGTCATACCGTTCAATTAAGAGGTAGTCAATATCACCTGATCTTCCTATTTCGGTTTTTGCAGTATTCAAACCAATTATCGTAGCAAGACTCATACACAATGCCTCATTAAAAACCATGCCTTCGAATTTTTGGATACCGGGTTTAATGATATGAGTGCTTGGAGAATTGCCAAGTGGCAAAGAAATGATGTCATTTTCAACATGAACTGCCAGCTTATCTTGAGCTCCTGCTAAAGAAAGTCTGATCCCCTCTTCTCCTGCCAATAACGGATGCTTATGTAGTTCCTTGAGAATATTATATAGCTCGATGGAGGATAATTGCCTATATTGATATTCATCAAAATCTGGTTTTTGTCCAGCAGTAACAAACGTGATCGCACCTGCACATTCACCACCTATCTGTTCTAACATCGAAAAATCGTTTCTGGGACTTATTCCAAGATTACGCGCTATGATCCCTCTGACATCACCTTCCGGCAATATTCCGGAAAAAAAC
>JAYVIT010000016.1:0-2440 GCA_043769965.1 Saprospiraceae bacterium | reverse complement strand
ATACATACTATTTAAATTTGATTCCAGATCCCGAAGGCACGCAATGGGCATTAGAACAAGATCAAAATATACTTGCTTATATTTATAATGTTTATTATGATGATCCCCGAGAATGGGAAGTCAAAAGACATCAAGAAAAAATAAATCAGAATTTGTTAATTACAGCATTTTTCTTGGTTAGCTATTATTCAAGTCCGAAGTAAGGCCAAAGCCTTCCTCTCAATACGCCTTTGCAAACAACACTCTTTTATTAGAAGGCTTTCCTGAATAAATACATTGACCGGATTCTTCAACTGCATCCAAAGGAATACATCGTATTGTTGCCTTTGTTAGTTCTTTTATTTTATCTTCTGTTTCTGATGTACCGTCCCAATGTGCATACACAAAACCAGGTTTTTCTTCCATGATGGAAATAAATTCCTTCCATTCATTGACATGATGTGTGTTTTGCAATTGCATATCTTTTGCTTTTTGAAATAATTGATTTTGTATTTCATTCAAAAGATTGGGCACGTATTCAGCAACAGTTGCAACTGGAATATTTTGTTTTTCCTTGGTATCTCTTCTCGCAATTTCTAAAAGACCTTGTTCGAGGTCACGCATACCAATGCCAATGCGAATCGGAACTCCTTTCAACTCATGTTCTGCAAACTTGAATCCTGGTCTGTTCTTATCATCTTTATCATATTTACATCGAACTCCTTTATCGGACAATTCTTTCATGATTTTATCAGCAACTAATTCAATTTCAGGAGCTGGTTTAGGAATTGGAACAATCACCACTTGGACTGGTGCAAGTTTTGGAGGCAATATCAAACCATCATCATCAGAATGGGTCATGACGAGGGCGCCAATCAGTCGAGTACTAACTCCCCATGATGTAGCCCAAACATATTCTTCTACATTTTTATCCGTGAGATATTTTACTTCAAATGCTTTAGCAAAATTTTGTCCAAGAAAATGCGAGGTACCTGCCTGCAATGCTTTTCCATCTTGCATCATAGCTTCGATGGTATACGTTTCTTCTGCTCCGGCAAATCGTTCATTGGGAGTTTTTACTCCTTTGATTACAGGAATAGCCATATAGTCTTCTGCGAAGCGTGTATAAATTTCATGCATCTTTTCTGCTTCTTCAATAGCTTCTTGTGAAGTTGCATGAGCAGTATGTCCTTCTTGCCATAAAAATTCAGTTGTTCTCAAAAAAGGTCTGGTACGCATTTCCCATCGCACCACATTAGCCCATTGATTTATCAGAATTGGCAGATCACGGTAAGATTGTATCCAATCTCTGTAAGTATTCCAGATTATAGCTTCCGAGGTTGGCCTTACGATTAGTTCTTCCTCCAATTTAGCTTCAGGATCCACTATTAATTTTGCTTTGTTGTTTGGGTCCGTTTTCAAACGATAATGGGTAACGACTGCACATTCTTTAGCAAAACCTTCTGCATTTTTTTCCTCCGCTTCGAAAAGACTTTTTGGAACAAACAATGGAAAATAAGCATTGACATGCCCGGTTTCCTTAAACATGATGTCCAGTATATTTCTCATGTTTTCCCATAATGCATAGCCCAGTGGTTTGATCACCATACATCCCCTTACCGCACTTTGGTCCGCAAGTCCTGATTTGTATACAATATCATTGTACCATTGTGAATAGTCTACACTTCTAGCAGTAATTTCTTTTGCCATCCTGGTTTTATTTTAGATTAAACTTAAGCGATGAATTTATGGTCTATAGATCTACAGGTTCTTTGTTAAAAAGTTTAACGCTAACCTGATCAAATCTTAATTGGATTTTAACTACGCTCCGGGCGCAAATTTAATAAATTGCACTCTTTATCGGTTAATTGAGCTTTTATTAATAACATAAATTATGAAAAATACATTAAACAATCTGTTTCTTGCCTTATTTCTGGCATTGATTTCACAAGGGATTCAAGCGCAGTTTGATGACATATATTATGATCCTGATCGCAATGAACCAGCAAAAGAAATCAAAAAAGATAGGCAAGAGGATACCTATTCCAGAGATGAATACAATGATGTTCCTTCTAATGAACAAGAGTATTCTTACGACGATGATTATACTGACTGGGAAGACAATGATTACTATTACGCATCAAGAATAAAAAGATTCCACAGACCATTTGTTGGTTTTGATTATTATCATGGATGTTATATGGATAATTATTTTTATGATCCATTTGATTTTAATCCATTCTTTTATGATCGCGATATTTATGTAAGTAGTTACGGATATCGGGATTATCACAATTGGAGAAGGTGGCAATTCAGGCCCTGGCACTCGTATTCATACTGGAATCAATGGGACTGGTATTCAGGCTGGTCACCTTATCCATTTACCTACAGTTATAATTATTGGGGAAATAATTGTTACAATGGATACTATAATAATAATTATTGGAGCAACAATTATTAT
>JAYVIT010000015.1:0-2009 GCA_043769965.1 Saprospiraceae bacterium | reverse complement strand
GATTAAATCATTGCTCGATCTAACAATCTTATCAAGGTTGGACGATAAGGATGGGTTCTCTTTTGAAAGAGAGTTTTTTAAGTATTCCGAATAGAGATGAATAGCAGATAGTCCCGAACCAAGGTCATCATGCATGTCCCGGGCGATGCGCTTACGTTCTGCATCGATAGCCATGGATTTTTCAATTTCGATCCTTTGAATGGCCAAAAGCTGAGCTGTTCGACGGTGAATGATATACCAGAACACGCAGATTGTCATAATGAATACAAGCAATTTTAACCAAAAGGTATTGTACCATGGTGGCTGTATTGTAAATGAGAAAGAATCTCCAATTTCATCCCAAATTCCATACGAATTGCAAGACTTTACACGAAAAGTATAAATTCCAGGTTGTAGGTTTGCATAATTGGTAGTGTTAGTATTGTTTCCCGGCCTAATCCAATTTTTATCTATACCATAGAGTTTCCACATAAACTGATTGCTTTCACTATGAGTATAGGAAGGAGAGGAGAAGGTGAGCGATATATTATTTTGAGTGTAATTTAACCTGTTTTTTTGTCTAAACTTCATGTGTGAGGAATCATTTAGCCCAATTGTAATTCCTGTTATGAGTGTAATTTGCCTACCTCGGGTATCATGTTTTTCCCAATCTTCAAAGGCATATATTTTATTGGATGTGAAATCTGTAAATTGATCAAACTTACTCTCCCAGAGGATAATTTCTGAATTTTTTTTGATAAACATCGTGTTAAAGTTAACCGTGCCTTTTGGGTAAATGGTTAAGAGTTTTCCTTCTTGTGTCCATCTTATTAAGTCATTTCCCGATATAGACCAAACATCCTTTTTGGTACCTTTAATCATATTGTTTGCTAATCCAATTCCTTCATAAGGATTTTGGATATGGCTGAAGTTACGGTGGTCAAAAAGATCAATTCCGGTGATAGAAGATAACCAAAAGTTGCCGTTGTCTGTTATGACAAAATCAGTAATATTATTATTTTGTAAACTTGTGCTGTCGTTAGCTATGTGTTGCCAATTTTTGAATTTAATACTTCTCTTATCCACTATTTTACTCAAGCCACCTCCCGATGTTGTCAACCATATATCACCATTTTGTGTTTTCAACATTTTTTGAATGACTTGATGTGGATATGCCGTCGAGTCGTTTTCATTGGGAAGAATAACTTTTATATTTTTAGTTCCGACATCATATAAAAACAAAAAGCGTAGCTTACTGGCTAACCATATCACTGGATTATTCTCAATTGTATCTATGACAATGGAATGAGCAGGATTTTCATAATACTGAATCACGGAATATGGATCTCCGGATACGTCTAGCTTTTGTATCTTCTTTTTAATAAGATCAAATTGATATAAACCGTTCGTGGTACCAAGCAAATAGTAGTCCGTAAACCAATGTTGGATGCTTATAATATCTATAGCATTTTTATCTGTGGTGGTAAAAGGCACTCTTGAAAAGGTAGCATCATTTTTATATTTGTATAGAAGTCCATTATTGGTACCAATGAATTCATTTTCCAAATTATCCTGATAGTAAATATGAGGAATTGTACCTGCAATTTCTTTATAGGGTGAGTATTCCATAAACAAATGCTCATTTGGATTGTATTTTGCCAGACATCTTGAGGTTGCCAACCACAACACATTATCGCGATCAAAAAAAATGTCAAGCACATTGCCCAAATGGTTATTTTGTTCAACCATTCCTTTACTAATTGGCCTCATCAGATTTGTTGCCGGATTTATAATGTGCAATCCATTTCTTACATCAGCACACCATAACAAACCCTCGGCACCTTTTTTTATCCTGGAAACGGCCATTTTGTTATTATTTGAATTTGGTCCAAACAATTTATATGTGCCGGATCTGAAGGAATATCTCAAGATCATATTATTGGTTAGGCTTAGCCACCAATCTGCGCTGTCTTTTGCAAAGTCTGCAATAGATTGCCTACTGAGCATATTATAAATTCCTGCGTTTTTAA
>JAYVIT010000014.1:0-8431 GCA_043769965.1 Saprospiraceae bacterium | reverse complement strand
CAACTTACGAAATGCAGAAAATGAAGAGTTAGGTTGTTGCTGTTCCAACAGGATTATTGGGACTCCTTCAACTTACAAAATGCAGGAATGAAATAAAATATCCAGATTAAATTGACCATTGCCCATCAGCCGGTCGTCGGTGGTCAATGGTCGGCGGTCAAGTTGTTGCTGGCGTCCCGCCTGCAACTTCCTCTTTCCACCGATAAAATGAACAACTCTATCAGAATTGATAACAAAATGAAATTTACACGGAACCTTAATCTAGTCTTAGCAGTTTGTGCTGTATCTAATCCAAATTTAAACAACGGTCTATGAAAAAATTATTTACCAGTACATTCTTTTCATTTTCATTTTTACTTTTTATTTCCTTGCCAATAAACCCGGTCACTGCACAATTCGGCGGTATGGGTGCCCCACAAGGTCCGCCACCTGAAGGAAAAATACAGGGTGAAGTTTTGGATAGTCTTACCAATGAGCCTTTGGGTTTTGCAAATGTCATCATACAGGAGGCATTGGAGAAAAAAGATGTCGATGGCATGTTGACTGAAGACAACGGTAAATTCAAAATCAAAAATTTGAAGAATGCAAAATACAATGTCATCATTTCTTTTTTGGGATATCAAACCAAAAAGATGGGACCTTATAAAATCAATAAGGATATACAGGAATACAATCTTGGAAAAATCTTTATCAGTCAGAATACTACAGATCTTGATGAAGTAACTGTAGTTGGTCAAAAAGATTTGATAGAAAATAAAATTGACCGCATGGTGTATAATGCAGAACGCGATGTGACATCAAAAGGAGGAACGGCCGCAGATGTATTGCGAAGAACGCCATTGCTTACAGTTGACCTCGAAGGAAATGTTTCGATGAGAGGAAGCAGTAATATCCGCATTCTCATCAATGGAAAACCATCCAGCATCATGTCATCCAATGTTGCCGATGCATTGAAAATGATTCCAGCAGATATCATTGAGAAAGTAGAAGTGATTACGAATCCAGGTGCAAAGTACGATGCTGAAGGTACAGGGGGTATTGTCAATATTGTTACGAAGTCAAAAAAAATACAAGGAGTGAGTGGCTCAATATATGCAAGTGCAGGAACAAAGAGTAGTAGTCTCGGTACGAATCTTACGGTCCGAATGGGTCAATTTGGTATGAATGCAAATGTTGGTGGATATTTTTGGCGTGGTGAAGGAGAATCCAATATTGATCGCGAAAATTTATTTACAACGGTGAATCCATATTTGAAACAAATTGGAACTTCTTCGAATAATGGTGGAGGACTTTATGGCCAAATTGGTGCAGATTACGACATCAATAGCAAAAATTCGATTTCATTGACTACCCGTTTTCCATTAAATCTTTTTAAATCAGAAAATGGACTCACTACTTATGGTGGAGTTTCGCAATCTAACTTGCCGTTCTTGTTCAGAAGAGAAAGCGATGCATTAAATCGCACAATTGGTACAGATATCAACCTGGATTATAAAAAAACCTATGGCAAAGAATCCGAAAGAGAATTTGGCTTATCAGCGCAGTATTCGTATAGCAACAAAAAAAGCGAATACGAAACCGATCAGTTTGATTCGATTCAGGTGCTGACTTATAAAGAAAACAGTCCGAATCTTGGATTAAATAAAGAATTGACTTTTGCAATAGATTATTTACATCCAATCAGCAAAAATATTAATCTCGAAGTGGGAGCAAAAACCATTTTGAGAAATGTATATAGTGACATTTATTACGATACACTGAATCTTTCAGATCAGCAATATCTCAGGGATAATAGCCGTGACAATATTTTTGATTATGATCAGGACGTTGCAGCAGCCTATTCACAAATTACATTTCCAATAACAGAAAACCTGAAAGCAAGGGCCGGATTGAGATACGAACATACCTTTATCAAGGGATCTACTGCTTCGGACGGTAATGATTTCAAAAACGATTATGCTTCCTGGGTTCCTTCGGGTTTGATTGCTTATACCCTCAGGGACAAGTCAACACTAAAATTTTCATATTCCAGAAGAATTCAAAGACCTAGCCTGGCATTTTTAAATCCTTATGTGAATTACAATGACCCAACAAATATTTCTTATGGTAATCCGGAATTAGAACCGGAATTGACAGAGTCACTTGAGTTAAGTTATTCATTTACTAAAGATGTAAAGAATGCAACGATTTCGGTATATCACAAAATCACAAATGACCTGATCGACAATTATCGTTTCGTGGATACATTGGGCAGAACCAATTCGACATACAACAATCTGGCTACTAGCTATTCTTCCGGATTAAGTATTAATGGTGGAATCATGAAGCTTGGCAAGATTATATTGAATAGTACAATTAATGTATACTATCAAAAAATAAATAGCGATCAATATTCTGATGTAAAGAATGATGCATTCTCTTACAGTTTGAATGGCTTTGCAAATGTGTACATCACGCCTACACTCGGTATAACTTTTTGGGGATTTATCAATTCACCTAAATTGACGACACAGGGTAAGCAATCAAGTTGGTATATGTATAGCATCGGCTTGAGAAAGGATTTGTGGAAAAAAATGGGTGGTATCACTATCGGTATAGATAATCCTTTCCAGCCAAAAATGAATCTCGGCTCCGAATTCAAATCAGACAGCTTTTCATATATCGCTGACAACAAATTCTTAGGTTGGGGCATCCGCGTCAGCCTTGACTATCGCTTTGGCAAAATGGAATTCGGATCTGACAAAAAGAAACGCAAAGGCAATCTCAATGATGATCTGAAACAAGGAGAAGGAGATGGGGGAGGTTCTGGAGGAGGGAGATAATTGAAAATGAAAAAATGTCGGAGCGGAGCGGAGATCCCGCAGAATTGCGGGGAAAAAGTGAAAGAATGAAAGAATGAAGGAGTAGTTCTTTCGCAGTTATAAAAATTCTTAAGCCCGGAGGGCTTTAATAATATAGCCGTGGGCAACGCCCACGGAATAAGTTGGAAATATCCTCAAGCCCGAAGGTCTGCCCGCCAATTGGTGGGGCTTGAACAAAATTAGCCACAGGTGAAACCCGTGGTTAATGGACAAATGAAATCCCAAAGCCCAAAGGGCTTTAATAATATAGCCGTGGGCATCGCCCACGGTGAAAGAACAAACCAATTCCTCAAGCCTGGAGGGCTTGAACCTTATGCTATGAATACTCAATTCCATAATTTATTTCCAAATTTTGCAACGTTTGTCTTTAGCTTTGGATATATAGATTAGATCACATGAAGATTGATGATTGCTGATCGATTTTAAGTTAACAAGCAATCAATGGTCAACCTGCCTGCCGGTAGGCAGGTAGTCGGTGGTCAATGGTCGATTTATTCATTCACAAAAAAGATTCAAATGAAGCAATTCAGGTATAAAAAATTCTTATCTTTTTCATCAATTGTATTGACGTTATCCATTCTGTTTTTGCAATGTAGAAAAAATGAAGATGTCACTATCAATGAACCCTATCAACCGGTTTACATCTCTGGTGGTGTATATGGAAATGTCGTAAATAATAATGGAGATCCTGAACCCAATGTTAAAGTTAGTAACGGAACCAATTCCGTGTTGACTGATCAAAATGGCGTTTTTATTTTGAAGAATCAATTATTGGATAAGGCAGGAGCTCAAATTAAATTCGAGAAAGCCGGATATTATACTATTTACAAAAGTGTGATACCGATTAAAAATAAAATGGTATTTACCAAATTGCAGTTGGTTCCTAAAAAATTAACTAAAGTCATCAATTCAGTAACAGGTGATGTAATTGTTGCGAATGGAAATGCACAACTTACGATTTCAACCAATAGCATTGCAGATGCAAATGGTAATTTGTTTAGCGGACAAGTGCAGGTGTTTGCCTATTGGATGGATCCATCTTCTGATAACACGAATCTTGAAATGCCCGGCAACTTAACGGGTCGTGATAAAGATGGTAAAGAAGTATGCCTTCAAACACTCGGTATGATGGCAGTTGAGTTAGAAGATCTTGCAGGCAATCCTTTAAATATCGCTACCGGAAAATTTGCAGAAATAAAACTTCCTATTCCATCTTCTCTCGATGCACAAGCGAAATCAACTATTCCACTTTGGTATTACAATACAACTAAAGGTGGATGGATAGAAGAGGGAGTCGCTTCACGCCAGGGTAATTTTTATGTTGGACAGGTGCAGCATTTTTCGTTTTGGAATTGTGATTTTCCAAGAGATGTGGTCAATTTGAAAGGAAGAGTTTTAGATGTTTCTGGTAAAGCAATAGGAAATGTGCTTATCGAAATAAAGGATGAAGAAACAGGCCAAAAGGGATATGGATGGACCACTTCAGATGGATATTTTGAGGGAAAGATTCCAGCAGCTTCAACTTTTGTATTGACAGTAGTTACATATCAATGTCAAAGTCCATTTGATATGAATTTTACTACTACTACTAGCGAATTGGATCTTGGTAATATAAATACAACCATTCAAGTTGTCAGACTCTTTGGAACTATTAATGATTGTTCAGACAACCATATAACGAGCGGTTATTTCCAAGTATGGTTTGAGTCTAAACAACGGGCGTTATTTTTTCTTGTCGATGCCACTGGTAATTTTGATGGAAATATCATCGCATGTATAAATCAGGAATTGAAATACAAGGTAATCGATATTACTAATTTAAAACAATCAGATGAAAATTCAGTCACGATAACGAATTTAAATGAATATAGTTTTGGAACATTAAAGGCTTGCGAAGAACTGACTAATATAATTGTTGTGAATACTAACGGTACTACTGCCAGTTATATTAATGCAGTTTGTGAAACTGTAGGTAACGAATTACGGCTTTTTGGATCAGGATTTAATGGTAGAGATTCCAGTTATGTTTCTATTAAGCTTTCTGCCATCGACTTAAATAATTTGCAAAATCCACTTTCCATCGAGCTCCAATGGCCTATAGGAAAATATTATTATTGTTCTAATTGTTTTGATATGTTTGTTAAAGTGACAGAGTATGGTGCAATTGGTGCCCAGGTAAAAGGTACATTTAATGGCAAATTAAGAGAATGGATAACAAATCAAAAAATCGATTTTGATGGTGAGTTTTCTGTAGAGCGAAAGCAATAGCTTATAAAAAATTGTGTTGAAAGAAAACAAACTCATAGAACTCTGCTTGCGCAATGATCGCAAATCACAAAAAGAACTGGTGCAAACTTATGCACCGGTTCTTTTGAGTGTTGCGCATCGGTATTCGTTTGCAGTGATTGAGCCGGAAGATATCTTGCAGGAAAGTTTTATTCAGATATTTACAAATCTCAATCAATTTGATCCACAAAAAGGAAAACTTTTTAATTGGATGCGGCAGATTGTCATCAACACAAGTCTGAAACATTTTCGCACTGAAAAAACTAAACTCAATGGTTTTGCTACACTTGATGAGCTCAAAGATGAAATGCATTTTGCAGAAGCAGAGCAAATTTTAAATTTTGATGCAGAACATTGGATTCAGATGATTCAGAAATTGCCTTATCCATATAGTGCTGTTTTTAATATGGCGGCTATTGATGGATTTTCACATGAAGAAATTGCGGGAATTCTTCAAATTGAAGTGGTCACTTCAAGATCGTATTTGCACCGCGCCAGAAAATTATTATTGTCAATGATCCAGGAAGTTAAATTAATAGAACATGGAAGCTAATCAGTTTGATAACAACGCGAAGAATCGTTTATCCAAGCACCAATCACAGTTGGATGTCGATTCCTTTTGGGATCAGTTAGAACCCAAATTGCCAAAAGATAAATCGAGAACAAAGATTTTCATCCTGTTTTTAATAGCAGGATTATTATTGTGTTCTGGATTGTTGGGTTGGTATTTATTCGAAAAAAATAAACAACAAGATTCTGTAGTAAATTCTAATGCACTGGCAAATCAAGTCAATAAATCAGAAACAGATATAAAAGAATTCGGAAATCATGCAAGTAACACTTCAGATGTGAAAAGAGATAATGCATCTAAATTCTCTCAAGTGGATGATGCAGAAATGAATGAGAACAAAGACAAATCAATTCAACAAGATAATAAGGAAGCAATTTCAAAAGCTGGTCTTAAAACTAGTGTGGCAAATGTGAATTCAAAATATACTCCTAAAAAAGCTAAGGTTGATGATAGAGATAAAATTGAAAAGCAAACTGCGAAAAGAAATGATTTGAATAATGGCAAGGCAAATGAGTCGTCCAGTGGAAATCCAGGAAATTTGTACACTGATTATTTAACAAAAAACTTTGTTTTAAAAAATCAGACAAATTCAAATGATAAAAATCAATCTGAGAATATACATGAATCGAGCAATGACAAGAGTACGAGTTCAACAGAACAATTAACTCAGGAACAAATTGAAAGTGCAATGGCGATTAATTATTTGCCTTTGTTGTCGCAGTTGTTGCAAGTAAAGAATCTCTTTATTGATTTGAATTTTGAATCCGTTCCTGCAATAGAAAAGTTGCAAGCACTTATTTCTCCAAAGAAAGATAATTTAAGGATCGATTTATTGCCAATCATCGGAATCGGATATTATACTAAAAATTTGAACTATTCAGGAACTGATAATCTTGCGGATTATGTCAATTTGCGAAAACGGGCTGAATCAAATCTTGAAGAATGGCTTTTTGGTTTGAATGTAAATCTGTCTTATGGTCAGTTCGGACTTCTAACTGGAATAGAATATGTGAAGAGAAATGAAAAATTCAATTTCTCATTAAATAAGACCGATAATCTTTTTGGCACTACAGAAATCCGCGTAGAGACTAATGATTCTTTTAATATTATTTCCGGCACAGGCTGGCATGGATCAACACAAATTCGAAAAGTGGTCCATTACAATTCTATACAACAATGGAATGTTCCCTTGGGATTAAATTATCATTTTAGTTTGCAGGGCTTACGATTGACTATTGGAGCTGGTGCAATGTTTTCTATCTCGAATAAGATCAATGGTAAAACATTGGATCGCGGATTAAATGTGGCGGATTGGAATAAGTCTCCAGATTTATCTTATAATACAAATCTCGGAGTAGGGTGGTACGGTGAACTCAGTTGTACTTTTCCAATTGCAAATCGAATTGCTTTTAATACAGGATTTCGTGTACAGGAATTTCCTGGAAATTATTTGACTGGGCCACTGGAGCTAAATTATAGATCTTATCTTTTGAGGTCGGGATTGGTTATTAGTTTGAGATAGCTTAAAAAAAATGAGTTCATAAAAACGTTATCTCAAGAGTGTCACGTCTCCTTTTTCTATATGCTTCTCTCCTTCGCGATCTGTCCATTCTACGACGTACACAAATACGGCCGGATTTAAATGTTGATTTCTGAAAATTCCATTCCACCCATATTGAAAATCATTAGGGGCAAAATTAGTTTCTTCAAAAAGCAACTCACCCCAGCGATCATAAATCAGCAAATGATCAATTGAAATAATTTCCGGACTCGAAAAAACCATAAACCTATCATTAATGCCATCTCCATTTGGTGTAAATACATTTGGAATATAAATTTGGCCTTTTCGTTTGATCTCAAGTACTAATACCAGCAATGAATCACAACCTCTCCATGTTTTGTAAGCTGTCTGATAAATGCCGCCTTCTATATATAATACCTTATTGATTGGCCATAAATAGTGTTCAAAAGCACTGATCGTATCATAAATGATGACGTCAGGTTCGATTGTCAAATTCAGCAAATGAATAGAATCACATCCCATGTTACTTTGCAATTCCAATTTGTAATTACCGCTTTGATTGTAAGTCTTTCCTGAAATTGGCCAGGTGTATTCCTTGCATTGACGCACAGATTCACTTTTAGAATAACTTGGATTAATATGAAGTTGAAGAATAAAATTCGAATCGCAGCCTTGCGAATTGCTTATCACAATTTCATAATTGCCACTTTGTGTGTAATTCACACCATTCAATTCCAATGTATAATTGTCGCAGGCAGAAACGGAATTTATAGAAGAAGTACTTTCTAAAATACTAAGTCTAAGAATCATTGTGGAATCACAACCTAGTGTATTCTGAAAAATTGAAGTATATGTTCCACTCTTGAAATAGGTTTGACGATTTACCGGCCAGGTATATGAATCGCAAATTCTCACTGAGTCAATCAAGCGTTGGCTGGATAAAATTTCCAAATCTAAAGTGATGATAGAATCACAACCATACACAGAGTTAAGTGTATCTGTGTATGCACCACTTTTTGTATATTGAATTCCGTTAACCGACCAGGTATATGAATCACAAATTATTATGGCACTTGTAGAACTTTGGATTGGTAAAATTTCCAAGTTTAACACAAAAATGGAATCACAGCCAAATGCATTTTTAAGAGTATCTATGTAAACGCCGCTTTGAGTAAATGTTCGATTATTTAC
>JAYVIT010000013.1:0-7721 GCA_043769965.1 Saprospiraceae bacterium | reverse complement strand
CGGAAAATGCATATTAAAGGTACATAATATCTTATTTTTATATTAAATATGAATCTGTTAATTTCATCATTTCAAATGTTAATAGGTTAAGAAAGCAGTGCATAACAAGCTATTTTCGCACAGATTTTCAAATCTATGAAGCATATCAGAAATTTTTGTGTCATTGCCCATATCGATCATGGTAAAAGTACTTTATCTGACCGATTATTGGAGTTTACCAAAACCATATCGGAAAGGGATATGCAACATCAGGCCTTGGATGACATGGATTTGGAGCGGGAAAGAGGTATTACAATCAAGGCTCATGCCATTCAGTTGAATTATCTTCATAAAGACGGGCAGCAATACATTTTCAACCTGATTGACACTCCTGGCCACGTGGACTTCTCTTATGAGGTTTCAAGATCAATCGCAGCCTGTGAAGGCGCCCTCCTTTTGGTTGATGCTACCCAGGGAATCCAGGCTCAAACTATTTCCAATCTTTATTTAGCCATAGATCATAATTTGACAATCATTCCTATACTTAATAAAATAGATATGGATAGTGCGATGATTGACCAGGTGAGTGACCAGATTATCGATTTAATAGGTTGTGATAAAGAAGATATCATTCAAGCCAGTGGAAAAACCGGTCAGGGAGTCCAGGATATAATGACGGCCATTGTGGAAAAAATTCCTGCCCCAAAAGGCGATGAGAAAGGTCCCTTGCAAGCATTAATTTTCGATTCTGTTTTTAATTCCTTCAGAGGAGTCATTATTTATTATAGAATATTAAATGGCTCTTTACGAAAAGGCGAGAAAGTTCGGTTTTTCAATGCTGGAAAGGATTATGATGCAGAAGAAATAGGCATTTTAAAAATGACCTTAATACCAAAGGAAGAAATTGGTTGTGGAAATGTAGGATATATCATTACCGGAATTAAAGATGCAAAGGATGTAAAAGTTGGTGATACTATTACAAAAGTAAATAATCCCTGTACGGTGAGTATTAAAGGATTTGAAGAAGTAAAACCTATGGTATTTGCTGGCATATATCCAGTCGAGAATGAATATTTCGAAGATCTTAGAGACGCTCTTGGTAAATTACAACTGAATGATTCTTCTTTGGTATACGAACCAGAGACCTCAATAGCTTTGGGATTTGGTTTTCGTTGTGGTTTTCTTGGAATGCTTCACCTTGAAATTATTCAGGAAAGGCTGTCCCGTGAATTTAATCAGGAAGTTATTACAACGGTACCAAACGTTTCCTACAAAGCTCTGACTACATCTGGAAAGCATTTAACAATTAATACCCCCAATGATTTACCGGAACCTAACTTTTTGGAATACGTTGAAGAGCCCTATATTTCATCGCAAATAATTACGAAACCAGAATACATTGGAACAATCATCAAACTTTGCCTGGACAAAAGAGGTACATTGATGAAGCAACATTATTTGACTACGGATAGAGTTGAATTGCAGTTTGAAATGCCGCTGGCAGAAATCGTTTTTGATTTTTACGATCGGCTTAAATCAATGACCAGGGGTTATGCTTCATTCGATTATCATCCGATTGATTATAGAAAATCCGATCTTATTAAACTGGATATTAAATTAAATGGTGATAATGTCGATGCACTAACAGCTTTGGTGCATAGATCAAAAGCAGAATCTGTTGGACGAAGGATGTGTTCAAAATTAAAAGAAATCCTTCCTAAGCATCAGTTTGTTATTGCAATTCAAGCAGCTATTGGTGGTAAAATCATAGCAAGAGAGACAATTTCTGCAATGCGGAAAGATGTTACTGCAAAATGTTATGGTGGTGATATTTCCAGGAAACGAAAACTCTTGGAAAAACAAAAAGAAGGCAAGAAGAAAATGCGTCAAATCGGTTCAATTGACGTCCCACAAAAAGCATTTCTTGATGTCTTGAAATTAGACGAATAAGATTAAATTTTAATCATTCTTATTGTTATTGATTTTTTAGTTCCGAAGCATCTCAAAAAGTAAATACCGGAGCTCAAATGATCTGACTCGATTGTAAGTTTTGATTTGAACATGCCCCTGGCAATTAAATTTCCCTGAGCATTCAATAATGCATATTGCAAGTCAGAAACATGATCTGAAACAACCGATATTTGATTTGAGAATGGAACTGGATAAACTTTGAGATTTAATTCTTCAAAATTATCAGACGAAAGTATAAGTTGAATTTCATATGGTCCATATTCAAATTCACATGGGCCAATAAATGCTTTGACAATATAAATACCGGCTTCAAGATTTAATCCAGTATGATTAACTAAGTTACCCGAGTTGGCATCATACCAACCGATAGAATCAGCACCAACTATAAAGACTTCTATTTTGCCATCCGGATTATTTACATCACTTTGATGAGTAAATTTTACAGAGTCTAATTTCAATGCAAGTCCAGGGTAAGTAATGCCTTGCTTATATTCCAATGAACAGCCAGATTCCTCATTGATCTGAAAAAAGATGGTATCAACCGATGTAGTTGATATAATGAAGCTGCTATCATTTATAATTTTGCTTGTATCTTTTTGATAATAGAACTGCATTGGTAATTGTAAATCATGATTTACACTAATAATTGTAAATGCTGTATCACCTGTGCAATAGTTAAAATAAAAACTATCAATTGTATAATGCAATGGTGTGATGATGGTTGTTTTAAAGCTATCAATCGTCAGGTTATTCGAAGCGTCTTTAGCAGAGTATATTAATGTCGTTTCTCCAATTGGAAAAATGGTTCCTGCATCAGGTCCGCTTATTTTTTTAAATTCCGTTATGCCACAGTTGTCCGCTGCCACAATTGCAGGGACGATAACATCGCATCTTTTAAATGTTGTATCATTCCAGACTTGTATCAGTGGTTTTAGTGTATCAAAAACTTCAATTTCGATGGTATCTTTTGTTATGTTTCCTGAAACATCCATTGACGTTATCGTATAATTTTTCTTTCCTAAATGATTACAATGGAATGTATCGATGTTGATTGTAGCCTTTGGGTTCGGATCACAGTTATCCGTGTTTATTACTAAGTAATCTGAAATTATGGGCAAAGCAATTCCATTTTGATCAAGATATGCTTTCGAATTTTTTCCAACCAGATTTGGTGCCATATCATCAACCGATTGCAATTCATAGCCTCTGACAGCAATGCAATTTTTTGCATCTGTTATTGTGACTTTATAATTACCAACTTTCTTGTTAATAATTTGATTTGAAATTTCACCGGAGCTCCAGAGATATTTATATGGGGTTGTCGCACCTGATACATTGATTCGTACTTGTCCATTAGAATCCAATGGACAAGTAGGATGTTGTAAAACAACCGGTATTATGGAAAATGTATCGGGTTCTGTTACAACAACTGTGCTACTCACAGTGCAGGAATTAGCATCAGACACAGTTACTGAATAAACTCCTGCAATCAAATTATTTGGAGATCCGGAAGAGTAAATAAAATTATATGGACTGGTACCTCCGCTAGCAGTTGCTAATATTGAGCCATCCTTTCCACCAGTGCAGGATACATTTTTTACCACTTTAAGTTCATGAGTTAAAACTGGTGGCTGAGTGATAATTGTACTTGCAGTTGCAGTTGAACCAGATTGATCTGTTGCGGTGACTCTATAACTTCCTGCAGAAAGCAGAGTTGCTTTCGCAACCATATCACCATTTGACCAGATGTATGTATAAGGAGGATTGCCACCACCTGCAGATGCAGTAGCTTCGCCATCATTTCCACCAAAGCACAGAACATTTTTCTTGGAAATAATATTAACGGTAAGTGGCACTCCACCGCCAACGATAGTTCCTGATTGACTATCGTTGATTATTTTATCACCAGATGATGATCCATTAGCATTTGCCATATTTGAAGAAAAATACATTGTAATTACAGCACCATTAGGTCCGTTTGGTGATGTCCAGGTAAAATTCCAGGAAACTGCTCCCCCTGAATATGTTTTTGCGCCCCGGTGATCAACATATTCTCTTGAGTTAAAAAAAGAGGTTCCATTGCCTGAGCCGGCAGTAAGGTTTCCAGAATTTGCATTGCTAGCATTCACTGCAACCAATTGAAAGCCTCCGACAATTGGTGAGCCCATAGTTGCTGTAGCAGTCAACGATATATTATAGGTAGTATTAGGAGTAATACTGGCCGGGAAACCACTAATAGTTACATTGCCATCAAAACTGCCGCCTGAATGACAATTAGTGCATAAACCATCAAATGGCGCTCCAGTATTTCCATCCGGTGGATCACTTGAAAAGCCTAAAAAGAGAATGATTATACCAAATACAATTGGGATTAGATACTTTTTGTATTGTAAAGTCATAAGAAGCTGGCATTTAATTTGTTAGTAATAGTAAGAAATTCTTCGTACTTGTAGATAATTTTAACTAAAAGTCGTCTGAACCATATTGTTAATAAAGATATTCATAAGGAATTCTATAGTATGCTTTATATGATGAAGCACAAAATAATTAGGACAAAAGAAAGATTTGAAATCAGCTTTGTTCATTACCGATTAAAATAAACCAGTTGACTATAATTAAGAGTGATTTATACAATGAAAAGGAGTGTCCTTTTCTATTTTTGGAATAAAGAATCTACAAATGCTTTTTTATTAAAAACTTGCAATTGGTCAATACGCTCGCCAACGCCTATATATTTAATTGGAATTTTAAATTGATCAGAAATACCCAATGCAACTCCGCCTTTTGCTGTGCCATCTAATTTTGTTAAGACTAAACCAGTCACATGTGTTGTTGCTGTAAAATGTTTGCATTGTTCAATTGCATTTTGTCCAGTTGTTGCATCGAGTACAAGAAGTACTTCGTGAGGAGCTGCAGATAATGATTTAGAAATCGATCTATAAATTTTACCAAGTTCCCCCATCAAATTAATTTTAGTGTGTAATCGTCCGGCAGTATCAATAATGGCTACATCAATATTATTGTTCATCGCAAATTGAACGGCTTCATATGCAACTGCGGAAGGATCTGCTCCCATACCTTTAGAAAAAAATTCACATGGAATACGATCTGACCAGATTTTCAATTGGTCAACTGCTGCCGCGCGGAATGTATCACCGGCAGCAATCAATACTTTTTTACCTTGCTGGTTGAATTGATATGCTAATTTTCCAATTGTTGTTGTTTTGCCCACACCGTTTACGCCAACTACCAAAATGATAAAAGGTTTGTTAGGTCCGCTCTCAAAATCATCAAGATCTAAAGTATTATTCTCAGAAAGCAATGCAGTTATTTCTTCTCTTAGAATTTCATTTAATTGTTCAGTGCCTAGATATTTATCCTTCGCAACTCTGGCTTGAATTCTTTGGATAATTTTTATGGTTGTATTAAGTCCAACATCAGAACTGATGAGTATTTGTTCGAGGTCATCTAAAAAATCATCATCAATTTGCGATTTTCCAACAATTGCCTTGGTGATTTTTTCAAAAAAACCATCCTTCGTTTTACTCAGACTATGTTGTAAATCGATTTCTTTTTCTTTGTTAAAGAAGCGGTCAAAAAATCCCATAAGCTAATTGTATAAATAAAAAAAGAAGCCCCATTTGGAAGCTTCTCATATATATTAAGTCTTGTTAAATGAATTACTTCGATTGTTCGAAGAACTCTTTCACTTTGTCTTTGTGGATAATCAATTCTTTATAAGTATACTTTCCAGTAACTGGATCTTTTATAGATTTTATCACTTTTACGTGATCTCTACCTGAGCTTGCATTTGCTCCTCTTTGAGCAACCCTTGCGTTTTTTGATACTTTAGCCATGATTACTTAATTTCTTTGTGAACAGTATATTTTTTCATGATGGCATTGAATTTTTTTAATTCAAGCCTGTCTGGTGTATTCTTCCTGTTTTTTTCTGTCACATATCTCGATGTGCCAGGAAGGCCACTGGTTTTATGCTCTGTGCATTCCAGGATGATTTGTTGCCTGTTGCCTTTTGATTTTTTAGCCATGATTTATAATTGTGCTTTTTTAGCTAATTTTTTCATATAGGAGTACAATCCCAATTTATCGATGGTTCTCAGCGCTTTTGCAGTAATCTTCAAACTGATCCATTCATTTGTTTCAGGAATAAAGAAAGACTTCTTCTGAAGATTCGGATTGAATCGTCTTCTCGATTTCCGATTAGAGTGCGAAACGTTATTACCGTAAAGCGGCTTGGTTCCTGTTAAATCACATACTTTCGACATATCAAAATATTCTGGTGTTTGCTAATTGTGACTCCGTAAGGATTCAAACCTTAAACCTCCTGATCCGTAGTCAGGTGCTCTATTCAGTTGAGCTACGGAGCCCTTTTTAAAACAGGTGCCAAAGGTACATATTTTTTAAAAAATAAGGGCTTTTTATAATTTTATTAGACTTTCTGAACACTTAAAGCCCATTCCTTCAATGACAATGTGGTAAACACCTGATGGCCAACCATTAATTGGAATGAAGTATTTGTTTATCGAACCAGGTGAGAAGCTCAGGGTTTTATTATCAATGAGCTGACCTAAAGTATTGTAAATAAATAAGTTATAATTACCAAATGCTTCTGGATTGAAGGTGATTTCAATGGGCTCACTGAGTAGATTATTCTTCAGTACGATTTTGCAACCCGTCGTTGAGTCGCTATTACAATAAGCGTTAAGGCATTGCAAAGACCTAATCATGTTTAATCGCTTGCCTGAAACTGTGATTTCTTTAAGATCGATTAAATCATCACCACAATTCAGAATAAACTGTTTTAGAAGCTTTGCCGAGGCGGGTGGATCACTCTTGTTCAATTCTGTAATTTTAGGACAATATTGGTAAAGCAGTGATATGGCTCCAGCAACATGAGGACTAGCAAATGATGTCCCGGATGAGTTATCATCCACATTTCCCTGTCCGTCAATCATTGTTATATTTTCTCCACTTGCTCCTAAATCTACATAAGTCTTACTATAACCTGCTAGCGCTTTTTGATCATATCTGTTGGTATTGGTCACCACAATTGTATAATCACTTGGACAAAGACCAGGGACATCTCCATGCTGTTCTATCTCTTCATCATCATTTATAGTCGCCACAGAATTTAGGATTCCAACTTTACCCATAGTGTCGTAGACTTGACAAACCAATGGCAAGTCAATGGGAAAATTTGTATCAAATCCTGCGGAAAGATTTGAACTAACAATAAAAGCTCCTTTCTTTCCACCAGAATTCAAATAATTTCTTTTCATTGCTATAAAATAATAATAACATTTCAATAACTGAGCATCATTACTCGCAGAGCAAATCAGCATTTTGATATTCTGATTGGTGCCTGAGATATCCAGAGAATTATTTCCTTTTGCTCCAACTATAGAAAGAACCTGTGTGCCATGCGAATCATTGGGATGATCGTCACCATCACTAGGGAAATTAGCTTTGGCATTAAGGCCGTAATAATCATCCGTATATCCATTTTGATCATCATCCAAGCCATTATCAGGTATTTCATGATGGTTAATAAAAATATTTGGATTAAGGTCTCTCCATTCAAAGTTGAACCCCTGGTCAATCACAGCAACAACAAGTGTATCTCCAGCAGGACTCAAGCCATCATTTTTAAAACACCAGGCTTCATCAAATTTCATGAGTTCCATGTTGTATTGGCTCAAATAATATTTGTCATTTGGATTGCAACCTAAAGGAGCTACATCTCTTTTTTGC
>JAYVIT010000012.1:0-15867 GCA_043769965.1 Saprospiraceae bacterium | reverse complement strand
AGCCATATTCAATTTAATATCCGATGTCCACCAGGTTTCCCAGGTATATTTTGCCCAAAGCGAACCGGTAAGACAGCCAAGAATGCCAAATAAAAGTCCAATGCGGACTAAAGCAAAAGATCTAAGATCTGCGTCCTGGTCATTTGATTTTAGAAATCTTAAACTATGATAAACTGACATACCAAACATCAGAAACATGGCAAACCAAAGTGAAACATGAAAAAAAGTATTTCGAATAGTTTCTACAAGAATATTTCGATAAGGAAAAAGATATTTATTCGCAAAATGGAAATGCGGCTTTTCGAAAAGGGTCCATTGACTAATTCCAAATGTTAAATCCACACTATCCTGAAGAATAATAATTTTAGATGGAATTGCTGCAGCACCATCTATCGGGTCGTCCACGATTAAAGTGAACAAGCCTACTTTACGGCTATCCGGAATATGTTTTGGTAATTGAAAAGTCGCTTTCAAATTATTATTATCAAATACTTCGAGTTCGGTAGCTCTTAATACGTAATCGGCAGATTCCTTTTTGCGATCTTCTGGTACATGTTTTAGATAGACCTTAATATCTTTTGCAGTTTCAAGATAATTTGAATTATATGAATGAATTGAAAAAACAGCTATCGTACCAGCCTTTACGCGGTCAGGAGTTACATCTCTGATGCCATGTTTCAAAGGCGTTAAAAGACCCCGGTACAAGACGAAAAGCATCAACACAACGCCTATTATTTTCCACCAATAATGCTTTTCACTCATCGAATTAATTTTTCCAAGTCAAAGGTAACAGGAATGTCACTAATGCCAATGCCATCAAATCTATTGCAAGTAAGGGATAAAATTTTGTGACGAGTAACCGGATTGATTCTCCATTCAATACATCCATACTTAATGAAAATGCCATTCCTACCAATGGAAAACAAAGAGGCAAACTGATGATGACCATTAA
The DNA here is from genome assembly GCA_043769965.1 of Saprospiraceae bacterium. Classification (GTDB taxonomy): domain Bacteria; phylum Bacteroidota; class Bacteroidia; order Chitinophagales; family Saprospiraceae; genus Vicinibacter. The sequence goes on along the minus strand of JAYVIT010000012.1, from coordinate 14,915 downwards.
GATTTGTTTGACCTGACCATGACTTGCTATGAATGAGGTGAAAGCAGTCAACAATGAAAATCCCAGACTAACAATGGCGAGAATGAAAAACCAACTTAAACTGAATGAATTTTCTCTGGGTATCCATGCATTAAAAATGAGCACTAAGAGAAATCCGAATAGAAAAATAATGACAAAAAGATAACTTGCTTTGGCCACAAACAACTTTATTGGCGAACTGAGCTGGTACGTATATATTTTGTAACGGGTATTGTCTTCTTCGTAACTTCTTGAAGCGGCAAAGAAGGTAAGAAATAGAAAGATGATCCAATACATGAGATTCCAGACCCTTGCAGATAATTCACCTGCAAAAAAGTAAACCAAGTAGCTGACCCCAATTAAGAAACTAATAAGTCCCCCCAATTGGAATAAACTACGCCATTCAAAAAGCAACTCTTTCTTTAAAAGCGATTTTAGCATTTTACAAATAATGGCCGAAAATAAGCTCTGATTTTCAGGAAGTTATATTCCAATAACAGATTTATCACATAGAATTGTATATCAATATTATATAAATTATAAAAATTCGTAATATATTTGTACGCTAAATCGAAATAATGGTATTACGAGCCCTCTTTTCTGTGAGTTTATGCCTTTTGAGCCTCCATTCCATTTATGCGGGACCTATACCCAACAAATCGAAAACGTATGTTTCGATAAAGGCCCAAAAAGGACAAGGCGTCTTTGGCCTTTTAAGATCACACAAACTATTGAATAGCAAGGACAATTTGGATCTCTTCTATAAAATTAATAATCTGCAGAAAGATGTTGCTCTGGTAAAAAACCAGGTCTACAAACTTCCAGTTACCATTCACGATTTTGATGGAAAAAGTATAAGATCCAGTGTTGGCGTGAATGACTTAGAAAAAGCAAAACAAATTGAAAAATACAATTTGTCTTTGACCAAATCAGAAGTAAAAAAGCGTAATTTTAAAATTGATAAAAAAATCTGGGTGCCGGTTGCCTTCACAAGCCAAAATAAGTTAAGGAATCCAGAAAGTAATTTTCCACAAAAAGCCAAAGCAACCTTTGTCAGTTCAACTGAATTTAAAAAAGCAGATAATAGAAAACAAATTCTAGTTGCTTCAATGGTTACTCTAAAACCTGTTCTTGTTGCAGATCATAAATTGACTGCATTTGAAGTACTTGCTTTGAAAGAGAAGACTGAATTATTATCTTCAAAATTAGTTACCAAGGTTGCTTCTAAGACATTGAATATTCCTTTTTTTGGAGATAAATACGAAAACGTTTCAATTGCATCGAATGAACTTGCTCAAGAAGTGTTCTATATTGTTCCCGGACATGGAGGGCCTGATCCTGGCGCCATGGCTAAAAACGTAGATGGTGGTTATACAATTTGTGAAGATGAATATGCCTATGATGTCAGTTTGCGTTTAGCAAAAAATTTAATGGAAAAAGGTGCTACTGTCTATGTTATTGTTCAAGACAAAAATGATGGTATTCGTGATGAAAAATATTTACCATGCGATTGTGACGAACAATGTCTTGATGGAGCTGAAATTCCATTAAGTCAAAAGAAACGATTGAAACAAGGCATTTCAAATGTAAATAAACTTTATAAAAAATATAAGAAAAAGGGAATTAAAAAACAATGGATGATCTCCCTTCATATCGATGCACAAAGCGAAGACAGCAGACAAGATGTATTTTTTTATTACCAATCAGAAAGTGCTGTTAGTAAAAATAAAGCATTGGATATTCAAAAAGTTTTTGAAGATAAATATCAAATTTATCGTAAATCCGAAGAGTACAATGGTACTGTTTCTTCACGTCCACTCTATGTAGTTCGCCATTCTGATCCAGAACCGATATTCGTAGAACTTGCAAACATTCACAATCCGGAAGATCGCAAACGAATACTGTACCCAAAAAATCGTCAGTTGCTAGCTGACTGGATCACAGAAGGATTCCTTAAATAAATGGACAAATGTTAGTTGTTAGTTGTTAGTTGTTGGTTGTTAGTTGTTAGTTTGTTAGATCTTGAAAGACAATTCCTTCATTCCTTCATTCCTTCATTCCTTCATTGTCAATTGTCATTTATCAATTATTCATACATCTGAATGCATCCTCTTACTTCATCAGGATTATACCGGCCCAAAACCTCTAATTGTTGATTTTCATTTATTATACCTAAATCACCAGTTTGCAAAAACGAACAGGTATTGATGTTACCTAGATCAATCACATTTATTATACCTCGTTTTCCATAAGGAAGAAATACAGTTGGATCTGATGGATCTGAAATTAAAAAGTTCACCACAGGTGCTGAAGAATAATGCTTACCATCTAAAGCATAAGCCTGAGACATTAACTCAGTCATACCATACTCTGAATGTACCTCTGCATTTGGAAAACCTTTTCTTAGTTCGCCTAAAAGAATTTCTTTATCCGTTTTCCTGCCATTGCCTTTCATTCCGCCGGTTTCTATGACAATCATATTAGTATTCTCAATCAAATAATTATTAACAAAATCCAACAAAGCGAAACTAAGCCCAATTAAAATTATTTTCTTATTCAGATATTCTGAGCTTGATAATAAATTATATAATGCTTGATGATCATTTATGAATGAGGATTCATGCACAACTGATTTGGATCCTTTCGAAAAAGAATTAAACATGGAAACCAAAGAAGAATTTGGTCTTTCTTCAGAAGAAGGCAACAATCCAATAAACTCATAATTTTCTATTCGTCCATAATGATATTCAAAACAACTTTTTGCTATCTGATAATACCAATTTAAGGATCGCACATAGTGTTTGGATTTCAACAATTGTGTTGTACCGCTTGATTCAAAAATGATATCTTCATTCCAATCACCCGATTTGATTATTCTGTGTTTAAAAATTTCTGCCGGTAAAAATGGAATCTGTGCAAGTTGGACTGGTTGAATATCCTGTTTATGTAAAAGTTTTAAATACTGAGAATAGACGACATTGTTTTTAGATTGAAAATCAAATACATCCAAAGCCAATTCCTTGAAGTTTCCAGAATTTAAATTTAAAATTCTATCTTGCAGATTAATTAGTGTATTCATACTTTATTGACCATGTAAAACTATGAATCGACCTCCATTCTCGATTATATTAGTGATAATAATTTTACTTTTTCTGAATTGTAACAAGTCAGATACAACTTCGGTTATTCCAAAAATTGAATATATTGGAATGAATAAATTCGAAATGAAACAAGGGGACCTCAACCAGGACACACTTTTGTTACAATTCAATTTTGAAGATGGAGATGGTGACCTTGGTTTTGGGACCAGTTCAACCAGGGCTGACATCTTTGTAAAAGACAGCCGGACGGGTAATCTACAGGATTCTTTTAAACTACCTGATCTGCCTCCTTCTCAAAATGACCCACAAAAAGGCTCAATTACCATTCTTGTTTTTACTACTTGTTGTTTATTTCCTGATGGCACCCCACCCTGTGAAAATCCAATTAAATACCCTGTTGACTCTTTACAATATCTCATTACCATTAAAGACAAAGCAGGAAACGAAAGCAATATCATACATTCGGCCTTTGTAAAATTATTATGTCAATAAAATTCAGGCAAGCAATAGTTGAGCACCTTCAATGGCTGCCTTTGTATGCCCGACAAATATTTTATCACCAACTTTTATTACGGGTCTTTTCAGAAAGGTGTATTCAGATAAAATGAGTTTTCGATAATCTTTTTCAGTCAGCTTTTTAGTATTCAAACCCAATGACCGATATTTAATTGCATTACGACTAAAGAGCACTTCATAAGATCCTGCCAATTTTGCCAATTCATCTAATTCTATTGCAGTAATTGATTTTGCTTTGATATCCTGTAAAACACAATTGCTTGTATTTATTGCTCCCAATATTTTTTTACAGGTCCCACAGTGGGTTAAGTGATAGATTTTGTTTTCCTTCATGTTTTGAATTTTACTAATCAATGAAGACGAATTGGATATTGAATGAAGATGGAAGCATTTACCATCTGCGATTAAAACCCGGAAATCTTTCTAACATAATAATAACTGTTGGCGATCCGGATCGCGTGGTTAAGATAGCTAACTATCTGGATCAAATAGAAACAAGCATTCAATCGCGAGAGTTTAAGTCCGTTACAGGATATCTCTCCGGAAAAAGAATAAGTATTATTTCAACAGGAATCGGCACAGGCAATATTGATATTGTAATGAATGAAATAGATGCTTTATTCAATTTAGACTTGCAAACGGGTTCTGCTTTAGAAAATATTAATTCACTTTACTTTATTCGATTGGGTACTTCAGGTGCCATTCAAACTGAAATCCCTGTAGATAGTTTATTAATTTCTCAATGGTGTTTAGGATTGGATGGCCTTTTACCTTTTTATGCCCATAGTGATAATTGCATTGATTTGCCAAATGAACTTGAAGACGAATTACCCGGTCTATCAAAATGCTTTTTGTTTCATGCAGATCAAAAATTGTTAAATCATTTTCACACAAAAGAAACCATTATAGGTTGCACGTTGACCGCATCAGGCTTTTATGCACCACAAGGTCGATTAACAAGAATGAAGAAGATGAACTTATTATCAAAAATGCAAAATTGGAACGTAGACAAAATTGGAAAGATATCCAATCTGGAAATGGAGACATCCGCTATTTATGGGCTGTCCAATTTAATGGGACACAAAGCACTTTCAATAAGTGCTATTTTAGCAAATAGAATTACTGGTGAATTTTCTCAACATCCGGAAAAATCAATAATCAAATTGATTGAATACGCTTTAGAAAAGATATCAGGACTTAACAATTGAAGCTGCTTGCGCTTTTTTATGATCGTCTAAAAATTTCTGCAATCCAATATCAGTCAAAGGATGTTTCATCAATGCAAGAATGGCATCCAATGGACAAGTAACCACATCAGCACCAGCTTTAGCTGCTTCCACAATATGCAATCCATTGCGTATGGATGCTGCAAGAATTTCTGTATCAAATCCCTGCATGGTATAAATATCGAAAATATCGGTAATAAGTTGCATCCCATCCCAATTGGTATCATCGATTCTGCCAATGAATGGGGATATATATGTTGCACCAGCCTTAGCAACAAGAATTGCCTGTCCGGCACTAAAAACCAAAGTACAATTTGTTTTAATTTCCAGACTGGTCAATTCGCTAATGGCTTTGATGCCATCTCTTATCATGGGTATTTTAACTACAATGTTCTCAGCGATCTCTGCCAATTCCTTGGCTTCTTTCATCATTCCTTTATAATCAGTAGAAATAACCTCGGCACTAACATCTCCGGGTACCAAATCACAGATTTTTTTGTAATGGCGGTAAATACTTTCTTTCCCGGTAATGCCTTCTTTTGCCATTAGGCTCGGATTCGTAGTCACACCATCTAGAATTCCAAGTTCACGAGCCTCCTTGATCTGGGCAAGGTTGGCGGTATCTATAAAAAATTTCATATACTTGAGTTATTTAAAAGAAAGGCAAGAGCCCATCGCATCGCTCAACTACCCGCCCTTGCTGTATTTCTACCCTGGGGGATTCAGCAGGAGCAGATCGTGAACTCTTACCAGTGGTAAAATTAAGATTTTAGGTGGCTTAGAAGGTCGAATTTTGAAATATTGGAAGAAATAATCAAGGGGCAAGGAGCAAGAGGCAATTGTCAAATTGTCAACCTGCCTACCAGCTGGCAGGTGGTCAATGGTCAATGGTCAATGGTCAATTTAATTCTTACTTTGGAAAAAATGGAGCGAAGCCTTTCCAATAACCTTCATTTTTTGGAAAGCTGGTCCAGCTCAATTTTTCTTTGGATACTGGATGAACCAGGCTCAACTTATAGGAAAAGAGTGCGATATCATTTTCATCTTTTGATTTATGCTTGCCATATTTCATATCTCCACAAATTGGACATGAAATGTGAGCTAACTGAGCCCTTATCTGGTGGGATCTTCCGGTATGAAGGTCTATTTTTAAAAGGCACTTTCCATTTATGTTTGCAAGAACTTTATAATCGAGAATACATTCTTTAGCGTCTTTTTTAGGATTATCATAAACCTTGGTTTTATTGATTTCTTCATCCTTTGATAAGTAATGTATCAATCTACCGACTTCTTCCGGAGGATGATGTTCTGCAATTGCTAAATAGTTTTTTCGTATCTCACCAGATCTCATTTGCTCTTGTAATCTGGTCGACGCTTTAGATGTTTTTCCAAAAATCATCACACCACCAACTGGCCTATCCAATCTTTGAACCAGTCCTAAGTAAACATTTCCGGGTTTTTGATATTTAAGCTTAAGGTATTCTTTGATCAAATCCACTAAATTAGGATCTTTTGTATAGTCTGCCTGAGAAAGGATCCCTACGGGTTTCTCAATAACAAGTAAATGATTGTCTTCATAAAGTACGTGGGGATTAAATTTCATAGATGAATATTAAACGACTAAAATTAGCTATTTCTCCCTGCCCGAACGATACTTTTATTTTTGGCCCCTGGATTAATAAATTAATTGATACAGATCCTTCATTGGAGCTTGATGTTGATTATCTCGACATTCAGGAATTAAATGAACAGTCTTTACTCAACACATATGATCTTATAAAGATCAGTGCAGCTCATATTCCCTTTATACTTAAAGATTATGCAATCTTATCCTGTGGTGGTGCACTCACTGAAAAAACCGGACCATTATTGGTTGCAAAAGAGGTGTTGAACATTGAGAATATCGATACTTACAAAATCCTTTTGCCTGGAATAAATACTACCGCTGCATTTCTATTCAGTTTCCTCTTTCCAGAAGCTAAAAACCTAGGATATGCTTTATTCTCAGAAATTGAAGATAAAATTTTGGATCAACAGGCTGATGCAGGAGTCATCATCCATGAATCCAGATTTAATTATGAATCCAAAGGATTATTAAAAATACTTGATTTAGGCGAAGAATGGTATGCAAAAACTAAATGTCCTGTACCTCTAGGTATGATTGCCGTAAAACGCAAATTAAACCCACAAGTAAAAATTGATATACAGGACCAGCTCAAAAAAAGCATCACATGGGCAATACAAAATGCTGAAGAGTTAATGCCATTTGTTCAATCCAAATCAACCGAAATGGAAATGGACACCATTTTGAAACATATTGACTTATATGTAAATGAATATTCCTTAAATCTGGGTGGTGCAGGAAAAATAGCCTTAATGAAACTCTGCAATTATTTAAACAGAGGCAAACTTAATCCTAGCCAAGTATTTATATAATTGTATACCAATTATATACACATTAAATTAATTTTATTTTTGTTAATTATTAAAAAACATGTATTTATATATTATAAATATTAATAATGTGTTATATATTTACATCGTGTAAGTTTTGGTTATTAAATGTAAAATTCGTTTTTGCTCGTGAAAAGTCACGAGCAATTTTTATTTAATAAAGACCCTACTCTCCTTTTGAATCTTTAACTAAGATCAAACTAAACTCACAATTTGCCCACATTCTCAATTTTACTTAGCTTAATAATAATTTGTTTTTATTAAAAAATCACTTTTGAACTTCAAAGTTCAATCTATTAGTTTCTTATAAATCAGATGTTTATAAGAAATATTAGCTTCGTTTCCAACTTTTATCTTATTCCTGTTTTGGTTGCGTTCAATGAGAAATTGGCATAATTATTGAACCCGATACATTGAGTTTTGAGTTTTGGTTATTAAATGAAGATTTGCCCGTATAACTGTATACGGGCTATCTTTTTTTAGACGAGTTCCTACCGATATACACTCCTTATTGTATTTTCGCCTTCATTTTCTAGAAACTCATTCCCCTATGATTATTGGCGTACCAAAAGAAATAAAGAGCAATGAAAATCGCGTTGCCCTGACACCGGCCGGTGCATTAGAACTCAGCAAAAGAAAACATAAAATATACATTCAGTCTACCGCAGGAATTGGCAGTGGTTTCTCTGATCAAATGTATATTGATGCCGGAGCAAGCATATTACCAACCATTGAAGAAGTTTATCATAAATCAGAAATGATTATCAAGGTAAAGGAGCCAATCGCATCTGAATATCCTTTGATCAAAGAGAATCAACTCATTTTTACGTATTTCCATTTTGCTTCTTACGAACCACTAACTACAGCAATGATCAATAGTGGGGCAATTTGTCTTGCCTATGAAACTGTAGAACTTCCAGACAGAAGTCTGCCATTATTGATCCCTATGTCAGAGGTTGCCGGAAGAATGGCGATACAGGAAGGCGCCAAATTTCTTGAAAAACCACAAAAAGGAAAAGGTATTTTATTGGGCGGAGTACCCGGTGTACCACCTGCTAAAGTATTAATACTTGGTGGTGGAGTAGTTGGCACGCAAGCAGCTAAAATGGCTGCTGGTTTAGGATCACAGGTTACTTTGTTGGATGTCAATCTATCAAGGCTAAGATATCTGGCAGATGTTTTACCACCAAACGTAATCACTTCTTATTCAAATGAACTAACCATAAGAGAGCTTATAAAAACTCACGACTTAATTATTGGTGCAGTATTGATACCAGGTGCAAAAGCTCCAAGTCTGATCACCAGGGATATGCTAAAAACAATGCAAGCCGGTACAGTTCTGGTAGACGTTGCCATTGATCAGGGAGGTTGTATGGAAACTAGCAAACCTACCACTCACGATGATCCCATTTATATTATTGATGATGTAGTTCATTATTGTGTTGCTAATATGCCAGGAGCTGTGCCATTTACTTCTACTCTTGCCCTTACTAATGCCACCTTGCCATTCGCGATTCAACTTGCGGACAAAGGATGGCAACAAGCATGTAGAGATAGCAAGCCTTTAACGGAAGGATTGAATGTTGTCCATGGCAAAGTTGTATATAAAGGAGTGGCTGATGCATTTGGCCTAAACTACTCTGATGTATCTGGTGTTCTTTAATCAAGCCCGGAATTATTTTAGCTTTTAAAGAAAAAATAATTCCAAATATTTGCTGGAATCCAAATCTTGCAATAATTTCAAGGGTCATTTCTTTTATTCACTTTTAAACCGCTCTTATGAATATAACCTTTAATGAGCTCAGAGAGATCAAGCACAATTTACCGGCAGGTAGCATTAAAAAAATTGCTGACCAATTGAATCTGGATGAACAGACGGTCAGAAATTATTTTGGTGCTCATCATTTGGAGAACAGTGGCAATCATGTCCAACCTGGGCCAAACGGAGGCATCGTCCATATTGAAGATGAAACGATTTTAAATCTTGCTAAACAATTAATCGAAGCAAGCGCAAAACAGAATTAAGTTAAAAATTTATTACCTTACCTATTTACCAGGGTTTGCACTCATGAACATTGCGCAAACCCTTTTTTTATTTTTCAAATGTATCTGTTCATTGAAATTTCAATTGAATCCTGAACATCCCTGCCGGCAGGCAGGCTAAATCCTCAATCGAAAATTGTCCAAACAACATCAGATCGAATTATTAAAATTAGCTTTCCCAATTATTCTAGGAAACATTTCTCAAATGTTGTTGAATATTATAGACTCAGCTATGGTAGGACAATTAGGATATAAACAATTAGCAGCAGCATCACTGGTAAATAATATGATTGGACTTCCTTTTGTGGTTAGTATGGGGTTCACCATGGCAATATCACCTTTGGTTGCGGAATTAAAAGGTGCAGGTAAACAAGAACAATGTGGAAATTTATTAAATAATGCTATAGCTTTAAATGTAGCAGTAAGTTTTATAGTTGTGTTTATACTCTTCTTTACCGGTGGCGTCATTTATCATTTGAAACAAGATTATGAGGTGGCACAACTCGGCAGACCATATCTCAATTGGATGCTTTGGTCCATAGTGCCTATGATTGCATTTTTAAGTATCAAACAATTTTGTGACGGACTGAATCATACCAGAGTTCCATTGATTTTAGCATTGTCTTCAATTCCTTGCAATGTATTTCTAAATTATTTACTGATTTATGGTAATTGGGGTTTTCCTAAACTTGAATTGATTGGAGCAGGAATTTCAACATTCATTACAAGATTTGGTATGGCATTGATCATGGCATTTTATGTTTTCAATCACAAAAAATATAAAGTATATCTGGTCAATGTTTGGACAATCAACAAAACCATCATTCGCAAAATTGCAAACTTGGCCATACCAAGTGCCTGGCAATATGGAAGCGAAATTGGAGCATTCGTGGTACTGGGAATTATGGTTGGTTGGTTTGGCGCTATACAACAAGCTGCTCATCAAATTTCATTATCCGTGGCAGCATTGACGTTTATGGTTTCAATTGGTCTATCCACTGCAGGTTCAATTAAAGTTGGAGAAGCATATGGCATGCAAGATATTCACCTTGCTAGAAAAACAGGAATTGCCGTTTTAAAATTTGCAGGAGTTTACGGATTAATTTGTGCAATCCTTTTTATTGTATTTAGAAATTACATACCACTACTTTTTACTTCAGATCACGAGGTCATTATACAAGCTTCCATCTTGTTTTTATTAGCCGCTGCATTTCAACTTGGCGATTCACTACAAGCAGTTGGAATTGGAATTCTAAGAGGCTTACAAGATGTAAAATTGCCAACAATATATACTACCCTCTCCTATTGGTTCATCGGTATACCAGTTGGATTCATTCTTGGAGTTCATCTCAACTGGCAAGTAATTGGTATATGGATAGGATTTATTGCCTGTCTTACTTTGATGGCGTTTCTACTGTGTTTGAGATTTTTGAAAATCACAAAGGAATTTAAATAAGACGATGTTAGATGTTAGATGTTAGATGTTAGATGTTTAAAATAAAATTTATCCATTATCTATGACAACTCAACAATCCAACAATTTAACAATTTAACAATTTAACAATTTAACAATTTAAATATAGAAGTCCTTAGTAAGTTCATAAAATTCGGCAGTCCGATCTTCATCCAGAGTATGAAGTATTATTTCTTCTTGCTTTAATCCGAATTGCATCTTACTATATTCTAATAGAAACAAACTATACGGTGAATTTGCCTTATGTTTAATCTTTGCAATTCTGTTCAATTGAAATTTGTGGATATACATTTGAAAGGTCAATTCATCTTCATTCATTATTGGGATGACAAAACAAGCTTTGCCATTATCACTGAGAAAGAAATCTGCCAATTTAGCGAGCATTTCAAAGTCAATTTGCAATTGATGTCTACTTCTTGATTTATGATCTTCCTGGGAAACAAGTTGCTTATGAAAATAGGGTGGATTTGATACTATCAAATCTATTGAAGATTTCATTTTGCTAAATGGCTCAATAGAAACAATTTCTCTGAGATCAATTTGAAAACAACTTACTAAATCTTTCCAGGGTGAATTTTTAATATTGGTGCTTGCACAAATTACGCTTCCTTCATCAATATCAACGGCCAATATCTTTGAAACTATTTTTGATTTTTGTGCCAGCATCAGAGACAATATGCCACTTCCACAACCCAGATCTATAATAGTTTTAGCCTCATTTGAATCTATCCATGAACCCAATAAAACAGAATCAGTTGTCACGGGAAAAACACCCTCAACAATTTTCAGTGAAAACTCTTTGAAACAAAATAAATCTGAAAGCGAAGAATTCACTACGGAGTAATATCAGTCAAACTCCTAATACTAAGTTGTTTTAAATTACCCGCACCACCCTGGTTAACAAAGGCAATTATTTTTACTTTAGTAATTTGAAAATTTGTATTCGCAAAACTCGCTTGTGAACGAGTGAAGAGATCCATGCTTCCAGTTCCATCATTCAAAATACAGGTACCGGAAAAAATACTTCCACTTGTTTTTGAAATACTCACATCTTCAACCAAAACTAAAGTCGATTCAAGAATTTCAAAATCAGTGAGTATCTGTGCTATTGTCTTTTTAAGCGGATTAATGATCTTTGTGCCAATCTTAACTGCATTCGCGAGTGGGACATTATTTACCTGAAGCAATCCACTGAATTCAGATAGTTCCTGACCAGATACATTGATTTCCAATTCATCACCAAGTGAGAAAGAATGATCCGCGGAGAATCGCACAACTATCCCACCCGTTGCATCTTGTATATGTATATTTCGGGTGGTTGTATTCATATTGTTTTTATCACTGATTACAGTTGCGATAATTTTTTTATTGTTGGGAATAGTTGTAATTGTTGGAGCAAAAAGCTTACGCAAATCACTTAAACTAATTAATGTCGCTCCAGAGCTACTATTACAATTTGGTTTAGTGAATTCAACATCCGCCAAATCGCGAATATACATTTGAACATCCGTTTTGAATTTACCGAGAATCCCTGTGATCGTTCCATTTGCAGCAGGCACTATTGTTGCTGCAAAATCCGCAAATCCACTTGATCGCAGCAAGATTAAATTTTTATTGCAGTCGGTTATTGTTAGGTTTACTGAATTCTTACCACTTGCATCCGCATAAGTTTTGCCGGTGTCTGCTCTGACAAATTCAACATCGTTGAGTTCAATAAGCGTACTTAAATCCTGAGCAGTTAATGTCAATATGGTTTTCTTTTTTGGAATAATTGGTTGATTCTTTGGACCTTTAAAAACATATTGATCTACTAAAGCTGATTCTATTCCGGATAGATTTGTAAAGTTTCCATCCTTGTATGTTCCTAATCCCAATTGAATTAGTCCGTTATAATCGCCAATTGTCAATCCTTTACATTTCAAACCAATTTTCATACCAACAGGATAATCCGTATATAATCCTGCACTTCGATTTATTTTCAATTCAATACCTCCGGTAGAATCCTGTATTACTATAGTTTTATAAAAATTTCCACTTTTGTCATCCGCAACCACAATAGCATGAATCAACAAATCATTTAAAATGGTTATAAATTGACCAGGCACATATTTTGATTTTAACTCCGCAATAGAAGAATTGGGAGAAAATCCAATATCCTGAATAGTTACAGGCGGCTCATCAAAATTGTGTTTGACACAAGAAGGAATGATGAATATCAAAATAAATAAAAAATAATTCCACTTCATAATTCAGTTCTTTAAAAGATAATTACTATCACAATCTATAAGTGATCCCTAAATAAAAATTTATATCCTGTAAATAATAATACTTCGAAGGAAATTTATCAGGATTTTTATTTTCGTAATCAAAACGATATTGCTCAAATCCTCCTGAAATGACATTTTCAGCATTTAAAAGATTATTCACACTCAATGATATTCCAAGATTATGTTTACCTACTTTATATGATTTGTAAATAAATGCATTTACATAGAAAGCTGCTGGCAATTTTTCCTGGTCGATTATTTTGCGAAACAATTCACTGTCTCTATCAATATCTTCAACTGCAGTTTCGACTCTTCTCAATGGATTTGGTTCCAGATATTGTCTGTCGAGATAATTAAAACTCAGTTCGGCAAATCCTGATTTTTTGAAATTGTATTTTATGCTTCCACTAAAAGCTTGTTGTGCAGATCCTGGCACATAAAAGTTTTTTAGATAAATAACATGCTTAGAAACCGCTTCACTAAATTTATCAAAGATCAAAAACTCTGGTCTTGAAGTATACATGTGATCACCCAAATTATATACAAGGCCCAATTCAAATCCTTTGCCCAAATCATATTCAACTGAAGACTCAAATCCGATATGCTGTTCATCAAGATCCGTATAAAATGCATTAATTAAACCGCCATCAGTCAACTCTGCATTTGAGCCGGCTTCTAATTGTTCATCTAAATAGAAATTTTTATTTACAATCTGGTCCTTAATCTGAGTATAATATCCTGACACTTGAAACTTGAATCCTGGACTCCTATAATAATAAGTAAGATCCATGAAACTGATTTTCGTTTGATCTTTTACCGACAATACATCCGCACGCCATTGTGGATTGACAAATACCTGGTCGAAGCGATTGGGTAATTGTTGATAGACTCCATTCCATCGTATGTAATTTCGACCATTTATTTTCCAGGTTATCATGGATTTTAGTCCATAACCTTCTTCATTTATAGCTTCTGATTTTCCAAGTGAATTTGAAAATACATTGTTGAGATATTTTCCATTTCTGCTGAACGAATTTTTATTCAGATTAACCCCAAGGCCAAAGTCTAATTTTTTTCCGGAATAGTTGTAATCCAATTCACCTGAAATATTATTTATGTTGCTTGTATAATTAAATCCATATCGATCTCCTTTTTGAATGACTTGATTTTTAAAACGGATATCCGGATAGCGATTATCGCCTTCGGCAAAATCTTCCAGATCAATTAAAAAATCAGCACCTAAAAGATCATTCACTTGCAGATAATTTTCTTCTTTGGCGATTTCAATCCGGTATCCTGTTTTCAAATAATGCCTTCCAAAATTCCACTGCAGATTAGCGAAGTGTTCTAATTCTGTAGGATCAGCATGGCTGTCCTCGATCCAATAGACAGCGTTCCTGCCTGTAAGCGCAGAATTCGCTACCCCATTCACTCCGTTGATCGTTTCTATATTATTGTAATTGGATTGATACATTGCATTCCAATTAATTTGCCTTACATCTGTATTGGTTCTCCAAACATTTGCAACTTGATCAGCTACAACAGGATCCTGGATATAAGAAGGGAGTTTTTGATAATAGTCAGGTCTTGGATCTGCAGCATTTCGCCAATCGATTCTGGTATTTGAATATTTCCCACTCATACCCATGAGTCCGGCTTGCAGTTTTAAATTATCTAAAACGTTCCAGCTATAATTTAATAATGCCATTGGTATGTTTGAAACAACCTGTCTCGAATTTCTTTTCTCACCTTCCTGAAATCCCCAATACGAATTATAATAATGATCGGAATTTAAAGCATAGACTTCTTTGGTACC
>JAYVIT010000011.1:0-18990 GCA_043769965.1 Saprospiraceae bacterium | reverse complement strand
TATGACTATTAAAAGCATGAATGTAAGAATCCACTTGATTCTGATGTCCGCTCCGGATTACCGGATAGCCGCCCATTGCACTGAAAATAAATCCGAAGGGTGGTTTAAATAAACTGTCTTTACCGAGGTATTTTACTTTTTGAAGTTTGTATGCACTTTTTATTAAAATGCCTAAAGGAAAATCCCAATTTGATGTATGTGGACCAATGGCTACGATAAACTTAGGCATTGCATACAACTTATCGAATCCTGTTGCTCTCCATCCAATACATGCTAATATCAATTTGCAAATTAGTCTCATCATTTACGAATGTTTCATACTTTAGGCTTTAGGCTCAACAAAGGTTAAAATATTTATATTAAAAATCAATTTGAATTAATTAGAATATAATTTTAGTAAAATTAATGAAGTAAATTGCCAAAGGCATCCCTGCCCGTCCGGTCAGGCGGGCCTTTGGGAAAAGAATACACGATTTGAATTTAAAAAACCTATAACTGTAATTTATCTCGCGGAATTGCCGGAGCCTATCCAGTAGGGATCCCTTCGGGAAAGCCTTTCTTTCGCGAATTCTTTTTATCATTGCATAGAATACACAGATCAATAATATGGAAATGAAAGAGCATCCAAATCAAAATAATATCATCGACCCTTCAAAAGAAGAATTTGGTTTTGGTAAAGCTTATACGAATAGTAGAAGCCGTATGATTGATGAAAAAGGAAAATACAATATCCAGAGATTAGGTGAAACAAGCAGGAGCCGGTTTCATGAGTTTATTAAAATGAAGTGGTCCCGTTTTCTTTTGCTGATTTTTTTATACTACGTTGTTATCAATTTATTTTTTGGTCTGATGTATTATTTGAATGGTACTGAATATATCGTAGGTATCGATAACACGTCTACTGTCAGTGAATTTTATCAATGTTTTTTCTTTAGTGTGCAGACATTTACTACAGTCGGTTATGGTGGCATGCACCCTATTGGATTTCTGGCTTCAAGTATCGCTGGTCTGGAGGCATTGTGCGGTTTATTAACTTTTGCAATTATCACCGGACTGGTATATGCCAAATTTAGTAAGCCTGAAGCCAAAATCATTTATTCAGATCATGTTTTAGTGGCTCCTTATAAAGATGGTTTGTCCTTTCAACTCAGGGTAGTCAACGCATTGAGCAATACCCTTATCGATATGGAAGCAACTATGATTGTTGCCTATACTCCCTTGAATACCACCAACCGGATTATTCGCACATTGAATATGGAAATTAGCAAAATTGCCCTCTTTCCGCTCAATTGGACCCTTGTTCATCCAATAGTTGAAAACAGCCCGGTCAAAGATTTGGACCTTACTAAACTCCATCCATATGATATCGAACTTTTAATTTTACTCAGGGGATTTGATGAAACCTATAACCAAATAGTCCATTCCATGCATTCATTCGGCCCACAAGATTTTGTCTATAATGCCAGGTTCAAGCCTATGTATGAATACCAGGATGGCAAAACTAAACTGCATCTGAAAATACTCGATCAATTTGATCGCATTGTTTAAACCTCAATGATTTATCTAAGTCTTATGAACTGATGGCGGGAAACAAACAACTGGAAGATCAGGCAATCCTGGACTGGATTGGCAAACCAGAGACTCTTGAAAAAGGGTTCAAGGCCTTGGTTGATAAATACCAGCAAAAATTGTATTGGCACATTCGTAGAATGGTCATGTCGCATGATGATGCTGACGATATCCTTCAAAACACGTTCATTAAAGTCTATCGGAATATAGACCAGTTTGAACAAAAGAGTAGTCTCTATACCTGGCTATATAGAATCGCTACCAATGAAAGTCTTACATTCATTGAAAGAAGTAAGAAATTCCAATACGATTTTGTGGAAGATCAGGATGAGCATCCGGCCATTAGCAATTTGAAAGCGGATCCATATTTTGATGGAAACGAAATACAGTTGCGTTTGCAGGAAGCATTGACCAGATTGCCGGAAAGACAAAAACAGGTTTTCCTGTTGAGGTATAATGATGAAATGTCTTATAAGGACATGTCGGAAGTACTTCAAACTTCTGAAGGTGCATTAAAAGCATCTTATCATCATGCAGTTAAAAAAATTGAAGAGTATTTTAAATTAAAAGAATTAATATAATCATGAATCATCAAGACAATCATATAGAGGACCCAAAAATTCCGCATCATGAAACATTGCGTTCTGATGATTCATTCAGGATTCCTGCTTTTTATTTTGAATCATTACCGGACAGAATAATAAAGCGAATTGAAAACGAAACAGTGCCGCTTGCTTTAAAAGAAAAAATGTTTACTGTTCCCGAAGGATATTTTGAAACATTTACCGATCGGTTGATGACAAAAATTCATCCGGTGCAAAAATCAAAAACCATTTTTACTGAATTTCGCAGAACATTTATGTTAAGTGCCGCTGCAGTTGTTTTAATATTGGTAAGCTGGTATGTAATCAATTTGTATAATAATTCTACAAACATTGATTATTTAGCAAATAGTTCTGAGGAAGAATTGCTCGAATATCTTTCTACTCACGCTTATGAGTTTGATCAAAATAGTTTTGCAGCCGTAATGAGCGAAGATGAAATCGGATCATTGGATATAATTGAAGAAATGGACGATGAAACTTCAGATCTGTTAATTGAATTGTACGAATGAAATCTAAAATAATTAAATCGAAATCTATGATACGTTTTACAACAATTTTTATTCTTCTCCTCATTTGCAAGGCACTATTGCTCGCACAGCCAGAGAAGGATTTTCCTGGCCCGGGAAAAGAAAGAATGGTTGAAAAAATGGAAGCCATGAAAGTGGCCTTCCTGACCAGCCGCCTTGATCTTACCACCGATGAATCAACCAGATTCTGGCCGGTATATAATGAATACTCCCGCATGAGAATGGACTTGCGTAAAGATAAGTTCGAACAAAAAAGGGACGTGAAAGGAAAAGATCTTTCAGATGAAGAATCAAAACAAGCATTGGATGATCAAATTATCATTCAAGAAAAAGAATTGAATTTGAAGAAAAACTATTATGAAAAATTCAAAGCGATTCTACCTGCACAAAAACTTGCCAAACTCGAACCTGCTGAAACAGAATTCAACGTCGAAGTCCTCCGCAAATTAAAAGAACGAAGAGAAAAGAGAATGGGAGGAGGGATGAGAGAAAGGCCGAGGAGATAGGAACTAAGAACTAGGAGATTGAAGAAGTTATGAGTGATAAATGTGGATTATTTATAGAACCTCACTTAAAGCTTATTGTCAATCATAATATTTAAGTATCATTGAAAAAAAATTAGTCAGTGGTCGGCGGTCAATGGTCGGCGGTCAATTTCTACCATCCCGGAAGAAAATTAATCCCAAACTGTGAAGTAGCTCCTTTCTGAATTGGCCAGGCGAAATAAGGCTCTAAGATAATTGCTCCGAAAAGATTTACACGTAAACCAAAACCGGTGCTAAACACTGGTAGTGGTTTAAGAAATTCCAGATCAGAAGAAAAATCTGCAAAGTCATCCCAGGCAACACCTCCATCTAAAAACACATGCAATTCAATAGGCAGGAAAGAAAAAGGTAATAAAGCAAATCGTTTAGGACCTGTCAACGGAAGTCTGAATTCAACAGAAGCAATAGCAATTTTAGAACCGCTGATTTGCTCATATACGATACCATGTTTGTTACGAATATTATCGAGTTGATCAAATCCATATCCGTGCATCAATCCATATTGACCCAATAAAGTCGGATAAAAATTGGCAGCATCTTTTCCATACCGCGAATATTGCAATCCGCGAAAAGCAAGGGTGAATGGTTTTATCCAATAGTATTTTCTTGCATCCAGAGTAGTAGCAATGAAATCATATTGACCAAAATATTTTTCAACACCAACCCTATAACGATATCCCAACATTGGAGATGTCATTCCAAAATAGGAATTGTCGCCAACCCATGCTGCATTAATATTAGAGAGCCATCCTTTTTCAATTCGATATGGACCTATGTTTACCTCCGAACCCGCAGATATTTTTTCTTTCTGACTTCCTATGTAAAAGAACTTATTGATGTCATCATAGAAATCATAAATTCTTTCCAAACTAAAAAAACGGTAAGACGTTCCGGCTCCAATTTCAAACCGTTGGGTTACCGATAATGGATATTGAAGAAAAATACTAAGTTGATCTTCAAAAATACGCAACACCTCGGTGGTGTCTGTAAATGCTGAAATCTGATTTCCATTTTCGTCAACAAAATTTTGTTTGACAAATCCAGGAACATAATTGAAAAAGCGATTCGGCAAATGTTGAACGGATACTCCCCATGGAAGTTTGTTGGTTTGATTTGTGTATGTTACCGCTGCTGCAACATCCTGGATTTCTCCATTCAAAGCAAGACCGGTATACAACTGGTGATTCCCAAGCATATCCGTAAATAACAAATCAACTCCACCATTCACTCCGACTCCTCCATAAATATAATTACCTCCATATCCAGCACCTGCAGATCCACCGATATACGACAGACCAAATTTTGCTTTGTACGGTTGTATTTTAAAACTATCATTATTTATTACAACTGAATGCAATGATTTCAATTGCTTGTTTACCATTTCCGGCATTCTGCTATTTTCAAACGGAAGTATAGCATCGCTATGATCAATATTCAGTGAATCCACTTCAGTGCGAATTGCTTTATCTAAAGACAATTGATAAATCTGAAAACTATTTCCTGAATAATAACTGTAAACAAGTCGATCGCGATTTCCAGATAATGACATTGCCGGACCAAACGGAGTCAGGCTACTTACACCTGTTCGCGAATTTGTCAATTGATTTATCTTAGCTGAATCGGCAACAAATTCATAAATATTATTGCTACCGTCTCTGTCGCTCAAAAAAAGAATATTTCCATTCTTGCTGTATTGTGGATTTAAATTATTTGCATCGGGAAATAATTCCCGTTGTTGAATTTCATTTGTGACGAGGTCCAATACCGCCAAATTATAATTCCAATATCCGTTGACCGGTTTCTGCTTAAATTTTAATTCATCTGTTGCAAATACAATCTGCTTTCCATCCGGTGACCAATCGGGATGAATTTCCGAATAAATCGAATTGGTTAATTGTTTTAATTCCTTAGTTTTAAATGTATAGAGATACAGATCTGTTTGCCCATTTTTGGATCCTGACACAATTAATTGCTTTCCATCCGGTGACCAGGACGGGTTGCTGAAATATGGGAGGTCTTTAAAACTTAGTTCTTGCTCTGTTTTTCCACTTTCAACATTTTTTATAATCAGGGTGCTCTGACCTTTCTTGAATGCAGTAAATGCAAATTTTTTTGAATCTGGAGACCAACTACCTGATGATTCCAGACTGTTTAAATTATCAATGTGGCCTTCTTTAGCTGAACTAAATAATTTTTTAATAATCTTTCCATTGCTTGCTTCAGCAATAAATAAATCCGTAGTGAATAAATTTTTTTCAGATAAAAAACAAATGTACTTTCCATTAGGACTCACTGAAGGTGAAATATTGATTCTTCCTGCATTATCATCTGTGATGATTTTTTTACCAGGCACATACGATGTGGTATTTTGTTTTTTGTAATGCTCTTTAAATGTTCGTTGCCAAATATTCGATAAGGTATCCGGGTGAATGCCCAACTCATCTTTGCAGGCTATATCAAAACCAAATTTGCCAATTGATGTAAAAAATGGTTTGATCCGCTGATCACCAAACATTCCGGCAAAAAATGACCAAAATGCCTGACCATAGCGATATGGAAAATATTCAGGTCTATCCATTTTGGATAATTCCGGCAAATTATCGGAGAGTACTGCATCTCTCATCCACATTGAAGTCTGTACATCCTCTCTGCCTTTGGATAAATATTCAGCAAGACCTTCAATAATCCAAAGAGGATAATTTTGAAGGGACTGTATTGACATGGAGTCACTATGCAAAATCATATTGTATTGAAAAGCATGCACGAGTTCATGTCCTATCACATGAAAACTTTGATCATTGGTAAGCGCTATTGGCAATACGATCCGATTCCGCAAGCCTTCAGTAACTCCTCCTGTACCGACATCAATATTTCCATTGACTATAAAATTCTGTTGAAAATCACCATGATTGTTGTAAAGTATTACAGGATTCCTATCATCAAATTTTTCTCCTAATGTTGTAGAATGCACTTCATACCAGGTTTCAAACCAGGATGCATATTTGGTAATTACTGTTGAATCCAGATCATAATAATAAATACTAAAGTGTGGGGTCTCAAATATTTTAAAATCAAAGTCTTTGTATTTCGGTTTATTCCTGCCAAAATATTGAGCGTCAGAACTTGTCGGGATACAAAATAACCCGATTAGAATGATATAGAAAAAACATTTCATATTACCGTATTAATGTGATAGTTCCCTTTTTTGTTTTAAAAACGGCAGACTGATACGGATTATAACGCCTTTTATATTCAGAAACATACATATAGGTCTCCATTGGGGCCTGTTCATTTTTGTATTTACCATCCCAGGCCAACTGATAATTGTTGCTTTCAAAGACTTTAATCCCCCATCGGTTGAAAACCTTGAGAGAATAGCTTTCAATCTTTATTTTATCGCTACATGAATAAAACGGTTTAAAATCATTATTTAGATCATCGCCATTTTCAGGTGTAAATACATTTGGAAATTCTAAACAATCACATTTTTCAATAAGTGTTACATTAAATGAATTTATCCTGCAATCCAAAGTAGTATCTATGATTACAGTATCATATCTACCAGCAGAATCAATTTCAATTCCTTTGTACTCAAATTTATCGCAATAATACACTGTGTCCAATTCTGTGGTATCAATACTATAATCCTTCATTAGCGTAAAAAATACTTTCTTTAGCATGCAATCTGAAAGTGTGTCAACAAGCATGTAATTACCTTCCTTTGTATAAGACTTTCCTTCAAATTCAAAAAAATCACAATAATTCTGAATACCCAAATCCACTAATAAATCTGGAATTGTATCCAACTTCAATTCGAGTGTATAAATTGAATCACATTCTCCATTGGAACCGGCAACAACATACTCATAATATCCTTCCTTGTCATATTCTTTCCCATTGAATACATATTTTTGTCCATCACAAATGACAGCCCGAAGAGTATCCTTGAATGCAGGAAGAATTTCTATACTTTTGCTAAGACTTTTTACAATACATGAGAATTGCAAAACCAAAGTTACAGTATGAGTTCCAACCGTTGAAAACTTATAATTCAAATCACCACTCTTTCTTATTGTATCATTGTCAACTATCCAGTATTTATTTCCAGGGCCTGCTGAAAGTTCTGTAAACAAAACATTTCCCGGACACACTTTAGCAGGACCTTCAAAATCCGGATTTAACAATGGAATCTCTTCGCAAAGTGTGAAAGCCTTAAATGTTGAATCGCTATCACTAAAGTAGTCTACCGATTTGGTTCCGGACTTTGTCATATAACTGAAATCAGCGATCTGCCAGGTCGGTTTGTATAATGCAACTTCAGGAGTTACATCAATATCATAACATCCGGATAAAAATAAATTGTCTGTTTTAATAATCAATCCCTGGCTATGGTTCTTATCTGTATATGCTCTTGAAAATCCGCTCAACAATACAGATCCAAAACTACTTTTCCGAACACGTGTGTATTGTGATCCATGTTGATTGTAAATAAAGGCTTTGCGCAAATCTCCATTTTTTTTAATGATATATAATGCATTTTTATTTGGCGAATTGGGTGTATTAATATTGTGTGTTGAAAATGCAGAACTACTCACCCCAATTGCATAGTCGCCATTATCCAATTGACTTAAACCTTCTCCGATAGTACTAATATCAGATCCCAGGCTTACTTCATAAACATTTGCAAAAAGAGTATTCATTGCACTATCGACTTTTATGAGAAATGGATCATTCTCAGAACTCGAATGATCAAATTCCAAAATAGTAGTGAAACCTGTAATTAAATAATTATCTTCCTTATCAACTATCAGATCAAAAGCATTGGTCCGTTGATTATTATATCCATAGGTTTTAAATTGGATTGGATTTCCATTCTGATCTGCTTTCAATATAAATGCCTGGAACGTAGCATCGGCAATACATCTCCCGGTGACGATTATATTTTCACGTGAATCCAGTTTGACTGCATAAGCTTCATCGTATGTACCATTTGGATTGCCAAAAGTTTTATTCCATAACACATCACCATTCGCGTCGAGTTTAAACATGTAAATATCATCTGCTAGATTGTCTGTTCCGTAAGCTCCTGTACTCCCTACAATAATAAAACCACCATCTTTGGTTTTTGCAATGTCCCGGCCAAATTCAGTATTGTTGCCAATTCGTTTCATCCAAATTGGTTGTCCGTTTTTATTGATTCGCCCACAAAGAATTGAAGCTCTGAAAAATCCCGTTCCCAGATTAAAACTGAATACTATATCTCCATTGTCCGTCTCCACAATACCAGCATTTGTATTTGTTGGTGCACCTGAATTTCCAAGCGTCTTGGCCCACAATACTTGTCCAGTACAATCATATCTGACAATAAATCCTTCGGATCGATTAGTGGTATCCGAGACAAAACCAAGAGTGGCAAATCCATCATCAGACAATGTTTCAACATCATAAAAGAAGGCATCTCTGTTTTTCATACCCGCTTTAAATGGATCCAACCCATAGGTTTTCTGAAATCAGATATGCTGCGCGAGTCCTTGAACAGATATGCTTACGATTAAAGTAAACAGCAGAATTGTCGATTTACAACTACTTAAATGTTTCATGTTTAGAATTAAAAGACCAATTTAGTCAAGTTGGTATTATTCACAAGATATATTATTTAGAATCACTTCTTCTAAACACAGATCTAATAGCATTGAAAATAAACTGTCCTATGTTTCCAGGCGGTTCTTAATTATCTTGCGCGTCAGATATGAAAAGAGAATTCGCCATTAATATTGGATTACTATTAGTTGCCAATCTTTTCATCAAAGCTTTTTATCTATTGGGTATAGACCGGCAAATGCAATTGGCCGTGGGAACAGAAACTTATGGATTGTATTATAGTTTATTCAATATCACTTTGATCTTTCAATTTCTCAATGATTTTGGCATTCAAAATTTTACCAACAGACATGTAAGCCAAAACCGGGATCATATTAAGCATCAATACAAAGATTTAGCAGGACTTAAAATTGCATTATCCTTTTTATATATTATCGCATTATTTGCTTTTATATGGATCATGGATTACAGTAGTGAAATGTATCCATTAATTTTTCATCTGGCATGCAATCAAATTCTTATTAGCGGTATCTTTTTTGTACGATCCAATATTTCGGGATTGGGATTTTATAAAACAGATAGCTTCTTTTCTGTGCTCGATCGCATTATGTTAATCATTCTTGGTTCATTTTTATTGTGGCATCCTTATTTCCAATCATGGATATCCATTGATAGTTTTGTTTGGATTCAAACCATCTCTTTAAGTTTAACATTACTGGCTGCATTACTTTTTATCAAACGGAAACAGCTTGCATTTTCATTCTTGTCTGTCGACTTTAATGAAATCAAAATAATACTTAGGGCATGCTTGCCCTTCGCCATGATTTATTTATTCAGTTCTCTTTATAATAAAATGGATGTTGTGTTCATTGGCAAATTGTTGGATGATGGTAATAAACAAGCCGGAATTTATGCGGCATCCATGAGACTTTATGAAGCATGCAGCATGATTTCACTGGCATTCGGTGGTTTATTACTTGCTATGTTTTCTGCTTTACATAATGACCGGAATAAGCTTCAGGAATTATTCAAAATGGCAATGAACGCATTGGTAGTCATTACGATTATTATCGTAACGATTTGTACATTTTATGCAAAAGAAATTATTAACATTTTATATCACCAAACGGATTCTTATTGGACAGACATTTTCCGTTTGACCATGATCGCTTTTATTCCCGGAAGCTTAAATTATATTTTTGGTGCATTATTTCCGGCTTTGCATAAAGAAAAGAATCTGGTACAGTTTTATGTTATCGCAAGTTTGATAAGTTTCGCTATAAATTATTGGATGATACTTCAGTGGAAGGTTATTGGTGCTGCATATACAGCGATTGCAACACAAAGTGTTTTACTCCTTATTCAATTTTTCTATATCCAAAAACAAAAATTACTGGTATTAAACACAGTCTTTTTACGGCGGATTATGTTATTCATTTTCATTTCCTTTCTATTGTGTTATGGCATTCATTATTTATCATTTAACTGGATAATTGGAATCATATTATCAGGAACAGGAATGTTGATTCTGGCAATTACAATGAAAATGATTTCCATAAAAGATTTATTGTCCGAGAAAATGAAGGACTAATTAAGCTCGTAATTTGTTTTTAAATAAATAATAAAAGTACATTAAACTTGAACTCAATAATGCCAAAGCCATATCTTTATGTGCATCCCAAATATCGCCTTGTTGACCAT
This sequence comes from Saprospiraceae bacterium, assembly GCA_043769965.1. Classification (GTDB taxonomy): domain Bacteria; phylum Bacteroidota; class Bacteroidia; order Chitinophagales; family Saprospiraceae; genus Vicinibacter. The sequence continues at coordinate 8,442 of JAYVIT010000011.1, read as the reverse complement.
TATAATTCTCTGTCGATTCAGGAGAAAGAATAACCGATGCAAACCATTCCATAAGTTCGTATGATATTCCCAGTGTTTGTATCGTGAACCAGGAAACTAAAATGGCAGAGTTGTAATTAATTTTACTTTTACGGGTATAATATTCATTTAGATAAGGATAAAACAAAACGCCAGAAATCAAATGCACGAAACGGTCATATTGATTCCTGTTGTATCCAAAATAAGCATTGATATCCCAGTCAAACAAACTTTTCGACCAATCATTATAAGGTACGAAAGAATACAACCAATGCGCACCAACGATATGGAACACACAAAACACGGATAACCAAAAATAAGAATTGTAAGAATAAAAATCGGTGTAAATATCATATCCAAGAATAGCTAGAATCAACACCGTTCCAATATGATTTATTAGAACGTCCTTAGGGTAAGCCACATCAAAACAAGAGATAATAGAAAGTACAAGCAATACAGCAAAGGTTAATTTCTTTTTTATTGCATTTTGCATGATGTAAAACTAAATTTATTTTTTCTTCTTAATCTGATCTGTTTTAACTTCTCTTAGTACACTTTTTTCTTCACTCATTAATCTTCGTTCAATTTTCTTGACATCTTCAGATGCAGATAAGTGTTCCGGCTTAACTCCTCTTTTAATCAACATTTTTCTAACTGCAATATTGTTATCCACATGTTCGGTGGTAATTTGACCTTTACCTTTCAAATTCTTTTCAACCACATTGTGGCTTGTTAATTCGGTTGCAAAATCTTTTGCTTTAATTGTGAGCGTTGGAAGAAAATCCGCTAATGGCCTATTTTCAGGTATGTTAAGTTTGCGTTTCATACTATTGGTATTGAACCCACCAAATAATGCTTGATCCCCTTTACTTCTAATGGTTGCAAAGCCTATATCATCTACGCCTCTTTCATAAATGATTTGGGATAGTTTTTTCTCACTCTTACTTAATTTATCTCTTGCGGAAACACGTGCAAGGTCTAACAACCTTTGTTCAATTATTTCTTGTTTTCGTGTTTGAACTGCAAAATAAGTTTGTGCAAAAGCTACCTCACTTTTTGCCGGGTCTCCGTTTTGAGCAACCAAATAACAGGCATATCTTGTAAGGGCAATATCCTGAATTTCTCTTTGTGATCCACTACCTAATTCGACCATTTTCCCGATGTCGGCAAAATGGTCAAAAGCCCCTACACCACTGCCTTTACACGATATTTCTGCTTTCTCAATTACTTTCAAAAAATTATCCCATTTGGTATAACCTAAGATGACTTGCAATTCTCTTGCACTCCAGCATTCAACATCTTTGTAGATGTAACATGCTTGCTCGAATTTTTCGAATAATTCTTTAATGAGTTCCTGTTTCATAATGTATTAAATAACTATAATTATACTAGGGTGGCGAGAATTTTAAAAAGAGATTTCTAGATTTTTAATGAAGTCCTCTTTAAAATTTCAAGCTTTCAATTTCAAAATTAATAAAATATCTTGCTATATTCCGAATAACTTTATCTTGAAATTATTTTTGATCTGTTATTAATATTTATTTTAACAACTCGGATATTAAGGTTTCTTACTCTACAACCACTTTCACATGTCTCACATCATTATTCCTTCCAACTACTTTAACAAGATAAATTCCTTTACCAGCGTTTTTTAAATTCATTGCTGCCGTATGTTGTGTCTTGCTGATTTCTGCCTGCACCTCTTTTCCTAATATATCATAGACAGTTATCTCATTGTTGTCAGTTCCAATCATTGAAATTTTGAATACTCCTTTATTTGGATTCGGGTAGATAAGAAAAAGCGATTCTTCCTTTGCATAATGTTTAGTCTGCGTTACCACATTAGAGCAAGCAGTAATAGCATCGTTGAGTGCAGAGATATCACAACCAATATCCTTTCCATCAGTACCTGCATTTTTATATGGACTATTTGCTGCAAGATGATAATCACCAGCTGCATAGTTTGTAAAATTTATCATTAAAATAGTTGCGGGAAAATAATTGGTATTTGAAAAACCAGCGGATTTTCCACCAACAAAAACATTTTTATCCCAACCCGTGTAACTCAATCCTTGAAATCCATCAAACCATTGTGTGATATTATTTTTCATAGAAATACCATTCACCGTTCCATAAGCAAATAATATATTGTTTGCAGTATGCAATAAAGTATTATGATCAAAACAAAGATCATCTATAGATGTAGCCTGAAGTAATCTTCCTGTTTTATCATTGGCTCCCCAATTACCGCCAATGTCTTCGAATAAGTTGTTGTAGAAATTAATCCGGTGCTCTCCTTTTCCTTCACTACCGTAAAAGGAAATACCTGCATTGGAATGTCGAAAAATGTTATTTCGGAAATTCAAATCCTGAACAACACACCAGGGCATTGTTCCATTTTCATCACGGGTTGTAAGTACGATCCCAAATCCGGACTGTGGACCACCGGCAACATTCACATCAGAAGGCCAGCAATTTTCAAAAATGTTTCCTTCAATCAACATCCGTTGTCCGCTTTTGATTTCAAAAATATTTTTTACACCCCAGGTCTTTCCAGCAAAACTTGGATCAGCAGGATTCCAGCTAACTCTTTTCGTCATTAGATTGCAACGAATTTCAACATCGGAAGGAACAAGATCAGTAATACTAGACTTAGCGCCCCCAAATAAAATGGTTATGTGTGAAGCTTCAAGATAATTATTGACAATCTTAAACGGTCCAGGTCCATTGAAACACGATATGGCTTTAGATTCAAATGTCGATACTCCTGATTCTGCATGAATATTATCAATACGCGAATCAATGATTGCAGCATTCGCACAATTCAATGCAACGCCGACTTTTAAATTACCGCTGTTATTTCCATGTATGTAACATCTATCTATGATCAGATTATTGGGAAGGTCTGATAGTTTTGTCTCTGTTCCGCTTCCAAAGTTAACCAATGTAAATTGATCTGGAGCATTGGTTGGTAAACCAATCTCAAGTCCAATAAGTCTATAATGTGATGCACCTATTTCCGTTACAAATGCAGATACCTGTCCTAAAGAATGAACTTTTGCCATGTTAACTGCATCAGCAGGAGTAATCCGAATTCCTGGTGTAGGCAAATTACTTTCATTTGCTGTACGGATGTAAATCCAGCCAGTTCCTGTTTTTTTTCGTAAAGTAAAATTGCCAGTGAATGTTGCTCCGGCTTGCAATTCAATTACATCTCCCGGATTTGCCTGGTCAATTGCGGTTTGCAGATTTCCACCTGCATTAACTGAAATCATTTTTCCCGATGGAAGGAAATATTTTGTATCTACATAGCTTTGGGGCCAGGTTGGTTGACAAGTTTGGGTAATTACAATATTTAAAGGTAAAATACATAAAATCAAAATTGTATTCCTAAGCATTACTTTACTCATATGCTATAATTTATTTAGTGATACAAGATAATGGAAGTTTATAACGGTTTGCAGCTACCCGAAGGTGGCGATTTAGAAGCACTTCACTGTCACCCAAGCACAAACTTTGATAGTTGTACAAAGCTTGATTTAACCTCTGAACCGTCACTTTTGGTTGGCAGCTGTTGTTGGCAGTATTCATTTTAATTGTTCAATTAGCTTATTTTCAATCTTATTTAATATCCTAATTCTGTAATACTCTTTGTCCTTCTCGCAAGCTTTTCTTAGTTTGTATTCAATATTCTTGATGGTCAAACTTGATTTGTTGTTCTCTCCCTTAATTATTGCAATTAATTTTATCTGTTTCCTGCTGTGATGTTTACCTATCAATAAATTAAAAGTGTCGGTTGTGTTACTTCGTATTTCGGATTTTACATCATCCCAACTTCCTCTGTCCAACCAAATTTCAACACTTTGTCGGTATTCCGAGTTTACTTTCTCATTTTCGATTAGAGTCAGTCCAAAGTTTTTAAGCAGGAGACTTTTGTCATAAGTGTATGCTTCCACAATTTTATTTTTCAACTCTTCTTTTGAGATGTCAAATTCGTAGGTTTTCTCGAAGTCTGTCAATTTCAAAAAACATTGTAGTAAAGGAGAAGTACATCCACTTACTAAAAGCAAAAGACAAAGTGCTACTAAATACTGAAGTTTTATTTTATTCATATTGACCACAACATCAATATTAACGCATACCAATAATATACCTGCTTATTCTAATACTTACGAAAAAAATACAAACAGAATGGAATCTACTTGGATGATGATAATATTTCCTGAGCAATTTTTAAATCCTTCTCGAAAATCTTCAATTGCACTCCACCCATTGGATTCAGGCCAAGCACATTTTCATCTTCTAGAAATGCTTCGATTCCATTTTCCAGTAACTGACTCATTGCAAAGTTTGCCTCTACAATATCATTATAGATGTGAAGCGTGATTGTGTTGTCAATATTTGATGTATTCATATTGATATTTTTTGTTTATAATTTATACTAAATTCACATTGCCGAACTAATGTTTTTAGCTATCTCATAGAATGCATCCAAAGATGTTGATTTAGTAATTTTATTTACTTTCATTCTAAACAGATTGCCACCTTTTCTGACCATAATAAAATAGAAGTTTTGATTGTCGGAATGAAAATAAGCTTCATCACCCAAGTCATGAAGTACTTTTATTCCATGATTTTCATTAGCCTTTTTAATTGAAGAGTAAAAACGAATCGCAGTGGTATCCATTTTAAAACTCTCAAACAAAAAGTAAATATTTTCTGTTTTTACTGTGTTTTTATCCAATGCATTTGCGGTATACGAACTTTTGTAAGTCAACGCCTCATCTTTATTACTCAATAAAGAATCAGATAAATGTGCGCGCTCTCCTAATATTTTCTCAGCATCAGTGATTGTAAATAATGTACCAGGTTTGATCGTATTTTTTGAATGATTTACTTTGTATTCAGTTACCAATTCAGATTTAGTTTCCTTAAGTTCATTCTTACTTGCATCACTTACTGGCGCAGGTGAATTTTTGCAACCTATAAATAAAAACACAGCGATTATACACATGAAATTTTTCATATTATGTTTTACTATTTTTGTTCATCAAATTTTAAATCCTCGTTTGTTTTCTTATTTGCTTTACCAAAACGATAAGTAAATCCAAGATACACAATTTGTGACTTTCGTTTACTAGTTGTGTTTTGAAATAAAACAGGTGTATCGGTTTCACTTTTCCATCTCAAGGTATTAAATACATCTGATACCGTCAAAATTAAAGCTGCTTTTTTTCCAAACAAATCCTGACGCAAACCTGCATTGATTCCATATCCTGGAAGGTATTTCCCTTGAGGTGTCAGTTCGGACAATCTATAGTTGGTGTTAAATTGAATAATGGTTGAATTTGTTAAGTTAATATTCAGTCCTAACTTCAGATTGCCCGCCATTGCAGATCTTTTATCAGAATAGCCCAGATTTGTTGCATCAATTTCATTGTAAAAAATATTACCGCTCAAATTTATTGCCAGCAGTTTTTCCAATTTCCATGAAAGGATTAATTCTAATCCTGCAGAGTTGCTGCTGGAAAGATTTTCAGAAGTTGTGAGTAAGGTTGAATCATTAATGTATTTTTTTACTTCTGTAAAACCCAGTTCTTTATACCTGTAATAAAGAGAGGGTACTATAGAAACTACATCATTTTTATATTGATAACCCAATTCCAATGAATGAATTTCTTCAGGTCTGAGCAAAGGATTACCAGCGTATAAATTTCTTGGATCATCGTATTCAGGAAATGGATTGAGCTCATCACCTTCCGGACGATTTATCCGTTTGCTGTAACTCAATTTAAACTCTGCTTTATCATTTAGTTCATACGACAAATGAATCGATGGATAGAGTTTAAAATAATTCTGTTTCACAATTGAATCCAGACCGAGTAGATTTGATGTAATAATCGCTTCTTCACCCCGCAAACCCAGTTGAATTCCAAAATCTTCAATCGACATGGCATATGTCGCAAATGCCGCATGAATAGTTTGCTTGAAATTAAAGCGATTAGACTTAACATCATCTCTAACCCAATCATTCTGATTGATGTCAAAATATTCACTATAAAAATCAAAATCCTGATCAATCCATTCAGCTGAGTATCCAGCTTCCAATTCATTATCTTCATTGATTGGGTTGGCGTATTCCAAAGTCGCTTCTCCGGATTTTTCTTTTTGGCGAATCAAGGTATTGTAATTTGAGTTTGCCGTTGAAGGCACTCGAAAATATTCTGTGAATTTATTGTCCTCTTCTTCAAATTGATCTGCGATATTAAAATCAAATCTTAGATTGTGATCTTCCTTTTTGAACCTGTGCTCGAAATAAGCAGATAATTCCTTGTCATACTCGTATTCATCATCCCATCGGTTTCTATCAAAATCACTTGTAAGTTGATTCGTCTTATCCTGAATTTTAGTAGTCGCATTTTCCAATCTAAGAAAATCGAAATAAAAATAATTTGCAGAAAAACCGATTTCATTTTTGTCATTTATAAAATAATCAATACCTAAATTTACAGTATGAGTTTGGGGATTGAATTGTGCAGTGTTTACATAATTATAGGTACTGCTTAAATTTCCAACAGAATCTTTAATGATCCGAAAATCATCAGAGCTGCGGATACGGGTATCATGCCGGTAGCCATAGCTTCCAAAGAAATTCAGTTTACCGGGTTTGTAATTAAAAGTCAGCGCGGCATTATATCTCTCATCATTTCCCACGTTCGTGGTTATGGTTCCATTTATTCCATCCTTGATTTCTTTCTTCAGAACAATATTGATAATGCCTGCTGTGCCATCAGGTTTATATTTTGCAGAAGGGTTTGTAATAATTTCTATTCGTTCTATGGTATTGGCTGGAATTTGTTGCAAAGCTGATGCACTATTTATTCTCATTATAGAAGTTGGTCTTCCATTCACAAGTATAGTGACATTCTCAGAGCCACGCAAACTAACCACACCATCAATACTGACCGAAACTGTTGGAACATTTTCCAAAATCTGACTCGCAGAACCGGAACTACTCATGATATCTTTTTCTACATTATAAATTTTTTTGTCAATGGATGTTTCAATCAAAGATTTTTCTCCGCTTACTTCTACATTGTTTAATACATGACTTGAAGTTGTGATTGAAATTGTTCCATGATCAATATGTGCACCATCACCTAATGCAAATGACGAAATTTTTTTTGTTTCAAATCCAAGAAATGAAATTTCTAAATAATAATTTCCATTATTTACATCTGTAAATGTGTAAGCGCCATTTTTGTCAGTTACAATTCCTTTGGTGAAAGTGCTATCGTTTGTATTATACAAAACCACATTGACATACTCCATCGGTTCGCTTGTAGATTGTTCTATAATTTTTCCTTTTATAATTGACGTTTTTGATTGACCTGTGACTATCTGAACAGTACATGCAATAACCAAGAATGTTGTAATCGCTAACCTCATTTTTCTCTAGTTATGCAAAGATAATTCATAAGCAAATGCCTTCATGAAATTAAAAGACCTAATGCATATCTTCTTTAAAGTCAGGATAAAGAAAGTTCTATAGCGAAGGATTCTAAAATATTTTTGAAAAACATGCTCAGGAATGTATCTTTGCAACCCATTTTCATCACACACACGCTCACACCCCAGATTGGGAGTTTAGCTCAGCTGGTTCAGAGCACCTGCCTTACAAGCAGGGGGTCACTGGTTCGAACCCAGTAACTCCCACTCAACAAAATCAAGGGTTTCAGCGAATAACTGGAACCCTTTTCTTTTCCTGTGTAAACAGGGTTTAAACATTCAATGAACCCTTCCATTCATTAGAAAATAGAATAAACTAAATAACACAAAGCAATAATGAGCATTCCAATAAGCATTCCAATTGCCAAGATTGCTTATTGATATTGGGTTTAAAAATAGAGTGTACCCGGACTATTAGTGATTATTACCAAAATCACTCCAGTTTCCGATGAATTTAAATTCTTCATGAAAGTATCTAAAAATTCTAACTTTACTTTATGTCCACTTGTCATTAATTAGTAATTGATAATTCCAAAAATGTTTGGACTAATTAATCTTATCATTTAAGAACGATAAAATATATAAAAATACCGCAAAAAAGACAAAAAGGAATAAGTGTATGAATCAATCTCTTTTTACGATCTTCTACACTCAAAGCACTATAAATTTTGAAATTTACAAATCCAAAGACAATTAAAATTATTGAAATGATGCTGAATTTTAGCAAATTTCCCAAATCAAGAATTTGTCTTGAGAAAGTAATTATCAATAAAAATAATATTATACTAACTTGATCAAAATTAAGTTTCATAATCTTAAATTGTAACTATTCAGTAGTAAAAATACAGAAAACTGTGAGTTCATAACATGTTTTGAGTACTTATTTTTTAGATTTAAAAAACAGTCAGTTTTCCA
>JAYVIT010000010.1:0-9654 GCA_043769965.1 Saprospiraceae bacterium | reverse complement strand
AACCGCCACCCGAATTATCGGCCAATAATTGTATTCCTATTCCACTATTATACTTTTTAAAAAACTGATCATAACTAATCGCTGAAGTGACATAACCTGTAAATGAACCCTGAATCAAAGGCCATTGATTCCGATAAACCATTTCAATCCTTGGGGCATAACTGATACCGGCAAACCCTGGATTTATATGCATAGGTTGTGCATAATACTGGCTGAATAAAGGATCCTGACCGTAAATGGAAGTGCTAATCACCACCCAGCACAGTACTGATAAGACCCCATTAAACCAAATACTTAAATATTTTTTCATCGGCAATAATCAAAACCTAATATCGTTTTTCTGTGTATATTTGATATAAGCTAATCTTTAACACTCCATTTTATGAAGCTCAAATTTATTTTCTTTTTCACTCTTCCGGTTGTTTTTCTTTCTGCACAACAAGAATTCAACATTCAACAGCACTTAAATTGGAGCGTTAATGAAGATAAAACTCCTAAGGCTGATCGCATCAATTCATTGGATTTTGAAAATTCTATAAAAAGTCCGATTTATTCCGGACTCCCTATATTTAAAAAAGAATTCGATGTAAATTCCTTAGGTACTATTAAAGCAAGTTTGATTAAAAAATCTACTTCCATTTTTTCTCCGGACAAAGCACTTTCTTATTCTAATGAAATTCAATCTGACTTTAAAATTTATACTGAAGTATTAAAAGTTAGAAATAGTTATAAAGCAATTATCGAATTAATTCCAATCAAATTATCCTCGAATACTGGAAATTTTGAAGTGTTAAATGATTTTGAAATTGACGTTCAGTTTTTCCCTTCACCTTCGCCTGCACCATTACCTAATTTTACTTTTCAATCTGTTTTGTCAACAGGTGAATGGCATAAAATTTCAATTAAGCAAAAAGGAGTTTATAAAATAGATAAATCATTTCTTGAAAAAAACTTAAAAGTTAACTTGGCAACACTGGATCCAAGAAATATTCATATCTACGGAAATGGCGGGACTGTTTTACCGATACCTACAGATGCCCCATTTTTGGATGATCTTACCGAAAATGCCATCTATATAAAAGGTGAAGACGATGGTAAGTTTGATGATGGTGATTTTATTTTGTTTTATGCCAATGGACCGGATGAGTTTAAATACGATTCTCAAACACAAAATTACATTTACACTAAGAATCCATATTCTGATGCATCTTTTTTCTTTATAAAATTGGATGGCAACAAAGGAAAAAGAATTACATCCAATCCGTCTGTTGCAAATCCCGACTATCAAACAAATTTCAGTTTTGATTTCAAACATTCGCAAAAAGATCTTGTGAATTTGTTAGAAATTGATCCAGGAAATGAAGGATCCGGAAAAAACTGGTATGGTGTAGAATTAAGCAATAACCGTGAACTCGATTTTGGATCTGAATTTATTTTTGACAATATCGAACTTACTAAAAATGGAAAGTTCTCATTTGCATTTGCTGGCAGATCTCCTAATTCTCAAATTCTAACAGCATCTGTTGAAGATAAACAAACCAATGTTTCAATTTCATCTGTAATATTTAATTCAACAAATCCAAGCGACTATGCTAGACATGTTTCAAAAACAGATGAGTTTAAGCCAATAAGTGATTTGGTTAAGGCAAAATTATGGTATCAGCCTAATGGAACTGTTTCTGAAGGTTGGTTGGATTTTTTCCAAATATCCGTTTGGAAAAAATTAATCTGGAATAATAAACCATTATTCATTATGGATCCAAATTCTGCGGCATACAATACCACTGAATTTAAAATATCAAATGCAGTTATAAATAAACTGATTTGGGAAATAACAGATCCCACTGATATTAAATTGATATCTAATCAAAAAACAAATAATGAAATCACTTTTGGTGCAGCTACACTCAATGCCTACAAACAGTTTTTAGCACTTGAGGAAAGCCTTACATTTAACGCACCTGAATATATCGGAACAGTTGCAAATCAGAATTTGCATGCATTAAAAGATGAAGATATGATAATCATATATTTTAAAGATTTTAAATCCGAAGCTGAAAGATTGCAAAATCATCGCAGCAGTTTTTCGAAATTAAAAGTTGCAACAGTTGAATTGAGTCAGGTTTACAATGAATTTTCATCCGGCTCACAAGACCCCACCGCAATAAGGAATATGATGCGAATGCTCTATTTGAGAAATAGCAATTTTAAATATCTTCTTTTATTTGGCGATGGAAGTTACGACTTTCGCTATATCAATAAGAAAAATAAAGATCAAAATTTAATCGTCACTTATGAAACCGATGAAAGCCTTGATCCTATAGATGCATTTCCCTCAGATGACTATTTTGGATTGTTAGATCCAGGTGAAGGCAAAGATAACCAGGGAAGAGACTTGGTTGGATTGTTAGATATCAATATAGGTCGATTGTGCGCACGAAATATTGACGAAGCAAAAACTCTGGTTGATAAAATCATTCGATATGATATTGAACCTAAAACCATGGAAGATTGGAAACTGAACATCGTTTTTTCAGCCGATGATGAAGATGGAAATATTCATTTTTCGCAAGCTGAACAAATATCTGAAGTGGTAAAATCAAAATATCTGATTTTCAATCAGGAAAAAATCTATTTAGATGCATATGAACAGGTTACTACTCCGGGTGGCGAACGCTATCCGGAAGTAAACAAAGCATATTCTAATGCTTTTTATCAAGGTGCTCTTGTCATTAATTACATGGGTCATGGAGGATATAGCGGCCTGGCACAAGAAAGGGTTCTTCAAAATACTGATATTGATGTTTTGGAAAATTATTATAAACTTCCATTGGTCATTGTGGCTTCATGTGACATTAATGGCTTTGATGATCCTACAAGAACTCCAGTTGGAAAAGTTGGATTACTAAATCAACAAGGCGGATTCCTTGCTTTGTTTTCTACAGTAAGGGCTGTATATAGTAGTGATAATTTTAATTTGACTAACTCTGTCTACAAATATCTATTTGAATTTGAAAATGGAACCCCATTGCAAATGGGAGAAATCATGCGAAGAGCAAAAAATGAAAATTCAAGTAGTGGAGCAAGAGTAAACTCTAGAAAATTTTTATTGTTTGGTGATCCTTCACAAAAACTGGCCATACCAATTCTTAAAAATACAGTTATTTCAATAAATGATAAACCATTGAATGCAATTGCTGATACATTTCGCGCATTGGAATCTGTAAAAGTAAAAGGCTATGTAAACAATCAAGTTGGAGAAAAACAAACCGATTTTTCAGGTAAACTTTTCGCTACAGTTTATGACAAAGAAATCGAATTGCGAACAAAAGGTAATGATCCGTATTCTTATGTAAAAGAATACAATTTACAAAGGAATATCATTTACAAGGGATCCGTAGATGTTCGTAATGGTGATTGGGAATTTTCATTCATTATACCGAAGGACATCAATTATGATTTTGGTAAAGGGAAAATGAGTCTGTATGCTACAGATGAAAAATCAAAGGATGCTGCAGGATATGAAAGCGGTTTTATTATTGGTGGAGTTTCCAACGATAGCATCAAAGATGATAGTCCTCCTATTGTAAAAGTTTTTTTGAATGATGCAGATTTTGTCTCTGGCGGAATTAGTGATCCCAATCCTAAATTGTATGCACAGATCAGCGATGACTTTGGAATCAACATCAGCGGCAATAGCATTGGGCATGATTTGACAGCTATTATCGATCAAAATACACATTCCCCTATTATTTTAAACCAGGTATTTAAATCTAAATTAAATAATCCTAAAGAAGGAGATCTCAGTTATCCTCTAAAAAATTTAAGCCCCGGAAAACATACGATAACTGTTACTGCCTGGGATATATCCAATAATTCTGGCCAGGGAAGTACTGAGTTTTTTGTCATTGATCCTGACCAGTTGGGTCTTGATAAAATCTTTAATTATCCTAATCCATTTTCAACAAATACGGAATTTCAATTCGAAAGCAATCTTGGTGCTGTTGAAATGGAAGTGGTTATTCAATTACAATCTGTGTCAGGAAAAATTGTCAAAACAATTGAAAAAACGATCCAACCAACAGGATACAGGATAACCGGTATAGCCTGGGATGGCAAAGATGACTTCGGCAGTGAACTAGCAAATGGGGTGTATTTATATCGTTTAAGCGTGAATGCAAAACTAGGATCAGAAACAGTCCATAAAACATCAGACTTTCAAAAGTTACTAATTTTGAAATAGACTTTATTATAGAGCCTATAGTATTTTCTTAAATTATCTTTGCAGTCAGAACCAAAATATACTAAAAACCTATTTTTTACGATATATAGGGTATTGTTTCTGAACCTCAAAATCCCGAAGAAACATATTAAATAAAATAGTAATATCTAAATTATTGTTTATTTTGCGCTTTATAAAACATTATTCCCACATCATGCGAAGTACAATTTCTATTTTCTTTTTATTCATAAGTCTATTTATTAATGCGCAAACCTGGGATCCTGGTAAAGGTTGTATAATCGATGCCAGCGGTGAATGTTTGCAAAATACCATTTTAACTGCCATGCCTTTTCTTAGAATTAATCCGGATACCCGATCTGGAGGACTTGGAGATGCAGGCGTTGCATTAAGTGCAGATCCAAATGCAATGCATCATAATGCTGCAAGGTTGGCTTTTTCAGAAAATAATCTAGGTATATCAGCTACATATTCTCCCTGGTTAAGAAACCTCGGAATTGATGATATCTACCTTTTGTATTTATCCGGTTATTATAAAATTGATAAGCTTCAGACAGCAGGATTTGCAATTCGATATTTTTCATTAGGAAAAATTGACTTCAGGGATGAAAATGGAAATGATATCGGAACTGGACAACCCAATGAAATGGAGATCGCCGGTGCTTATAGTAGAAAATTGTCGGATCATTTTGCTGCAAGCTTGTCTGCTAAATTTGCTTATTCAAATTTGGCAACTGGAAAAACTGTTGGTTCTAATGATATCACAACTGCAACCACTTTTGCTGCAGATATCGGAATGTTGTATCGGAACAAACTCGGTGCAAGCGGTAGAAGAAATTATTTGAGTGTAGGATTAGCATTAACCAATTTGGGTTCAAAGGTGACCTATATCAAAGGTCTTGTAAAAGACTTTATACCTTCCAACATGGCAATTGGAGCTGCTTATGAAATGAATTTCGATGATTTTAATTCATTGACCGCAACTTTGGAGATTGATAAATTATTAATTCCTTCTCCACGTAAAGATGGAGATCCTGAATTTGATAAAGACGGAAATAAAATTGCAGATTATAGAGAGAAGGGCCTTTTTGAAGGAATATTTGGTTCATTTAATGATGCACCAGGTGGATTTTCAGAAGAACTTCAGGAGCTCATGTATTCTTTAGGTTTGGAATATTGGTATGACAAACAATTCGCTGTTAGAGCAGGTTATTTTCACGAAAATTCCTTAAAGGGCAATAGAAAATATCTAACTCTTGGATGTGGATTTAAATACAATGTGTTTGGTTTTAATCTATCCTATTTGGTACCCACAACTAATAATAGAAGCCCACTTTCAAACACAATTCGCTTTTCCTTCAGCTATGATTTTGATGGCTCGGCAAAAGCCCCGGTGAATACAGAAGAATAAGAAAGTTACAGGTTTTCATAAACATAAAAGAAAGGAGCATTTCAAATTATGAAATGCTCCTTTCTTTTTAAAAAGCCACTATAAGCCGGATTTTGTAGTTTTTGAATGAATCAAAAACTTCTTATCATTTAACTAAGCTGCCTACCCCTCCACCAGAAACCACCGAAGTGGCATTCACCTTCCAGGTTAAAGGATTCCTAAGAATAGTGGATATACATGGCATTTCAATACGCAAGGTTTATCCCGGCAATCAATTACTTAACTGCCCTGTGTGCTCTTACCACACATTTTCACCCTTATCCGCCAGCTGGCGGACGGTAATTTTCTGTGACACTATCTCTTCAGGATATGGTCCTGAGCCACCTGTTAAGTGGTGCGTTACCTGACATTGTCCGGACTTTCCTCTTTGAAAAAATTCAAAGCGATAAGACGTGGCGCCGCAAAATTAAGCCTTAATAAGCAGCTAATTCTCATAATCAATACATTAAGATAAAATATAATGTATTAAACCTTTAATTTTACCTTGAAATTATAGAGTGAAAATTACCACTAATAAGAATTGGTATTTAGTTTGGCTGACCGCACTACTTCTATTGTGCTTGGGCAAAGTCTATGAATGGGCATTTCCAGGCTTTCAACATGATCAGGCTCATTTTATTAGAGACGGCATAGAAAAGGAAATTCTCAATTTTCTGAAAGCAGAACAACAAAACACTGATGTACTTCAATTCAACTTAAAACAACCCGGAAAAGGCAAAACTGTAGAATCCATAATTGCACAACATTTCTCTACGAATGGATCAGGTGATCAAGTCTTGTGTATAAATAATGAAATTAGATACTGGAAAGGGAAGAATCCATTTTTTGAAGATCCCTGGTGTTTGCAGGACTCTTCATTTACCGGGTCTATATTTAATTATTATGGAGAATACTACTTCGTAAAATCAAAAACCTATTTCATAGATTCTATTCATTATCGAATATTAAGCTATACTTCTTTAAGTATCATAAATAATTGTCAGTATCCTTTTGAAATAAGTTTCCAAAAGAAAAAAGGCTCGTCCCTTCCGATCCGTATCAGCAAATCTTCTGCACCCGTTATTGGTTATTTAAATATGGATGCAACTTTCCTTGCTCCGTTTTTTGGCAATATTCTAATAGTATTTTATTTCCTGGTTTTATTCCTTTTCTATTTGCCATTCCACCAAATAGCCCGTAATTTTTATACTCAGAATAATTACCCCTGGGCAAATTTGATTTTATTAACTGGTGTGCTCATTACCACCAGTATGTGTCAATGGATAGTACATCAAAATGATTTCTATCACAGCATTCTCACAGACAAGCTCATTCATACTAAGTTTTATAATTATACACTTTTTGAGTTTAGCGTATTTGCTGGCTTTATGTTTCACTTAAGCTTCTTCTTCTATAAATATGCAAAATTGAAGTTCGGATCACTCAAAACATATTGGAGTGCATCCATAGTACTTTTGAATTATTTGGTTTCTATTTTTGCACTTGTCGTCTATTGCTTTATATTCAATGCGGTGTTTGTTCATTCTGATTATTATTTTGACTTGAACAATGTATTTTCATTCAACATTCAGCATTATATATTATTATTTGATCTTTTAATTTTACTCATTGCTATTTTTCTTATCACAAATAAACTTACACTGAGTACATACACATTTAGTTTCTCGCTCGGGAAAAGGATGTTTTTCTATTTTTTTGCATGTATTTTATTGATTCCATTTATTTATCAATCCAAAATGGATATTAGTTTGCTTTATTTTTTTATTGCAGCAACAATAATCATTTGGATGCAGGATTTTTTCTCTGAAGATTATCAAAAAAATATTCTTTGGTTAATTTCCTGGATAATCGTCATAAGCATTTTAAACTCAAGTCTGATATTTCATTATCAAAATCAAAAGAAGAGATTCGTAAAAAATCAAATAGCCACTCAATATGTAAATTGCATTAAAAATGAAAACCAAAATTGCATGGCTGACCTGATTCAGAATTGCAATGCGAATTATTATGATCTCTATATTTATGAAGACAGGTTATTGAAATTTTCAAGTAATGTTTTTAAACCGGATTATAATCTGGTTTACAAAACACTTTCAAGGGATAGTTTTAAACATATAATTCAAGAAGATAAGGATGTTTTTTATTTAAAGCCATCAAAAAATCAATTTCTCGTAATCAGCAATCCATTGGAAACGACTTTGAAAGCCGTTTCGCTTTTCTCCTATTTATTTACAATTTTGATACTCATTTCATACATACTCAGTCTGGCTCATCAAAGAATTCCATTCTTACCGGAAGGATTGCAAATTAGTTTCCAGGATAAACCTTCATTAAAAAACAGAATTCAATTTTATGTTATTTTAGGAATCGTCATCAGTTTTTTAATCATAGCATTAACAACGGTATTTTTTACAAAACGCTCCGAGAATCAGATATTCCGTGAAACATTATTGAGTAAAACAAAAAACTTAAGTAGCTTCTTGGAAAACTCCATTGAATCCGCAAACAATGAAGATGATGCACAACTAATTCTTAAAGAACAAATCAAGCGATCCAGCCAAATGGTGGATTTCAATGTGCATCTCTATAAACCAGATGGCAAAGAAGAACAAATTTATCAGGCAAATACTTTGCGAATGAGTTTTCATAAACTTTTGAATCCCTTGTTTTTTTTCAGATACCCTACTAATGCAGAAGATATCGTTATACTTGAAAACGACAAACAATCGCCAAGCCTCAATGCTTACAGAAATATTTTTTTCAACAATAAAAGAATTGCCATTCTGCATGTGGAAGCAATTACTTCTTTACAATATAAAGCAACGGACCGATTGGCTAATCTTGTCAACACCTTATTAAATATTTATGTTTTCTTGTTTCTAATTGCAGCAAGTCTTGCTACATTTTTAGCAAACTCCATTACATCTCCATTAGTAAATCTTGGAAACAGTATACGCCATATTCGTTTAGGAAAAACAAATGATAAACTGGATTGGAAAGGACAGGATGAAATTGGTGAACTCATTCAGAATTACAATCAAATGGTCAGTCAATTGGATGAAAGCGCAGAGTTGTTGGCCCGAAATGAACGCGATATGGCCTGGCGAGAAATGGCCAAACAAGTTGCACATGAAATCAAGAATCCGCTCACTCCAATGAAACTCAGTATTCAATATTTGCAACGATCGATCAAGTCAGGCTCAGAAGACATCAAAGAGATGGCACAAAAAGTAAGTATTACTTTATTAGAACAAATTGAAAACCTTACTAAAATTGCGACCGAGTTTTCCAATTTTGCAAAAATGCCTCAAGCTGAAAATGAAAAATTAGTACTCAATGAAATTGTATCATCAGTGCATGATTTATTCAGAAAAAGGGAAGACCTGGATATTTTATTAGCTGTACCTATTGATGAAATGTATGTCTTTGCTGATAAAAATCAAATCATTCGCGTACTCAACAACTTAATCAATAATGCTATTCAAGCCATTCCGGAAAATAAGAGAGGACACATAGAAATCAGCTTGGATTCCAACATAAAAAATGCAATTATCTGTGTTCGCGATAATGGCACAGGAATACCTCAAGAAATGCAATCAAAAGTATTTTTACCCAACTTCACTTCAAAAAGTTCAGGTACGGGATTAGGCCTGGCTATGTGCCAACAAATCATTGAATCAGCAAATGGTAAAATTTATTTTAAAACAATACCAGGAACTGGTACTAGTTTTTATATGGAGCTGCCACTCATGAAAATAAGTCCTTTGATTACGCAGGAAAATGAAGAGGAGAAAAATGATGCGGATATAAATTAAACCAATTGACTGCAAACATCCAGGATTTATTCTTATTGAGATTAAATCAATTTAAACTAAATTACTCTGCACTGAAAGTGCAGAGGTTTGAGGACTGAAGAATGAAATTCTTCTCTACTCCTCTAGTATCATTGACCCATCTATATCAT
>JAYVIT010000009.1:0-2235 GCA_043769965.1 Saprospiraceae bacterium | reverse complement strand
CTGAGATGTCCAAGCTCTTCCTGAATGGACCATTTTTTATTAGGTTTAAATACAAGTAATTCCGTACTTACGGAATTGATAATGGCATTCACCCGTAATGGTGTTCCTTCGAGACGCTCAAGAATATCAGGTAATAAACCACTATCATCAATGATTGCAAATTTGCGATCGAATCATGCTGTTTGTTTCATATTGATTTTTATTTTTCAAATAGTAGTTCTTGTTCTCCGTGTTTCCAAATGATTTCTCCAAGTGTCTATAGCAATTGCAAATCTTCCGGATAGACTCTTGCAAATATATTGGCTGCATCAAATCCTTTTCCTTCACCATAATAGATGCCTAATGCATTTGCGGTTTTTGCTCTGGATGGTTTTGATGGACCCAATACCATTTCTCCAGGCAAAGTAAATACAGAAGCATTTTCCTGAATGATATCGAGATCTATTGCATCAGCAATCCAGATCTCCTGTCCTGAAAACCGCGCATGATAAAAATTTCGTGAAAAGGGGAGAAGGCCAATGAATGCTTTCGAAGTTATGGGAGCTTCTTCATGATAGATTCTGAAGCGAATTGTAACCCCGTTTTTTGTTTTGATGTGGAAGGACATTATTATCAAATCTAATTTAAAATGACCACACGAAAATAGTAAGAAAAAACAAAACAAAATCAGTAAGCAATTCACAAATCTAAACTTTAACTCTTATTTTTTCACTATCCACTTTTTCTTCCCAAAAGAATTGTTGGGACGGAATTTCCTCTCCGCTCCGACACTTTTCACTTTTTCCCGCACTTCTGCGGGATCTACGCTACGCTATGACACTTTTCACTTCATTCCTCTCAATCGCCCAAATCAATTCCTTAATAAAATTTGCTGCTCTCTTATCTGTAGCAACAAGATCTTTTGGAATTCCATTTTCATCAAAGTTTTCCTGAACATTTGGGACTGGGAACATTGCGGGAATTGTTATAGCATGGATTTTCCAAAGAGAGAATTGTAGTGATGTGATGACCTGTGCTCCACCAAAGTTGCCGTCTGATACAGTCGATATGGCTATTGGTTTATGCTGCCATTCATCATATAACAAGTCAATTGCATTTTTTAAACTGGCAGGATAGCCACCATTGTATTCTGGTGTGACGATTATAACACCATCGGCAGATTTTATTTTGCCAGCAAAATCGAGCATTGCAGCGTTTGGATTTTTTTGATATTTGAGACGTTCTTCAAAGATGGGAAAATTGTATTCCTTTAAATCCAAAATTTCAACGGTGGCTAAATTGTTTGATTCCAGATAATGTTTGAAATACAAAGTTACTCTATGACTATTCCTTCCTGTTCTTACACTTGATGATAAAATTGCAATATGTGGCATATTTATATTGCGATTTGTTTTATTAATTGGACATCACAAGTTAACCAAACTTCATCACTTAATAAAATGCCTCCGGTTTCCAATGAAGCATTCCAGTTTAAACCCCAATTTTTGCGATTGATTTTACCTGTGATGGAAAATGCAGCTTTGGTATTTCCCAATGGATCTTTCATCGTCCCGCCAAATTCAACTTTCAAGATTATTCGTTTAGTGAGGCCTTTGATAGTAAGATCTCCATACATTTCAAAACTTCCATCATTATCTACATTCATTAATGTGTTGGCTGTGAATTTGATTTCCTTATGATTTTCAGTATCAAAAAAATCAACTCCTGTCAAATGCGCATCCCGTTTTGCATCACCCGTCTCGATGGAAACAGGGTTTGCCCAAAAGTCAATCACCGCACTCATGAAGTCATCCCCATTCGTATAGATGCTGGCTTCATATTCTTTGAAAGTTCCTCTTACATTAGCGATCATCAGATGCTTTACTTTAAATCCAATTTCACTGTGAGTGGTGTCAATGAGCCATTTTGTTTTTGTTGATACGTCAGTTGTTATCATTTTTTTTTAATTTTATTTTAAACTATCTTTTTTCTATGAATAATTCTAAGTATCATCGCTATGATAGCAATTATTAACAAAAAATGCATTAATCCTCCAGCATGTAAGCCAATAAAACCAATTAGCCATACTATGAGCAGGACAATGGCAAGTAAATAAGGAAAATTTCCCATGAATTGTTTTAAAGGAACAACTAAAATCCTTGATAATCGTATTATGTAAACTTGCTAAACTCGTCATCCTTAATGCCTTTGGGTGCTGAATTGGTATTGAATGGTTCTGATTATTTATTGTTAAAA
>JAYVIT010000008.1:0-19414 GCA_043769965.1 Saprospiraceae bacterium | reverse complement strand
AGAATACAGAGCTCCTCTTATCGAAAAAGATAATACTACTCAAGGCCGTGTAATTACAGCTGAGAATATTAAAAATTTGCCTGTAAAAAGTGTTTTAGGTGTGGCTTCTACTGCGGCCGGACTTTCAAGCGTGGATGGTGGTGCCGCATCAATCAGAGGTTCCAGAACTGATGCAACGGTATTTTACTTAGATGGCATCCGAATCACAGGAAGACAAATACCCACTTCAGAATTAGAACAACTACAGGTTGTGACCGGTGGAGTTGAAGCTCAATATGGTGATGTTACAGGTGGAATAATTGCTCTTACAAGTAAAGGACCTTCTGCAAAGTTTTCAGGTGGTATAGAAGCTGAGACCTCTCAATATTTGGATGCTTACGGATATAATTTGTTGAGCGCTAATTTTAGTGGACCTATATTAAGAGCGAAATTAACAGATTCTACTTACGGACGCACCATCTTGGGATATCGGGTTGCCGGGCAATACAATTATCTAAAAGATGACGATCCTCCTGCATTTGGAATTTATAGAGCTAAAGAACAAGTAATTGATAGATTATCAAATGATCCGCTTAATTTGATTGGAGCCATACCTGCGGTTTCGGGTCAGTTTCTTAACCCGGATGATATTGAGTATCTGAAATATAATCCCAATGAGCAAAATGAAGCAATAGACGTGTCTGCCAAACTGGATTTCAGACCAATTGAAAATATTGATTTATCTGTTTCAGGTAATTACTCTAATGTGGTTGATCGCTTTAACCCGGGAGATGGTAATACAACAGGACAAGGTGCTTGGACCTTATTAAACTGGCAGAATAATCCTGTTTCCACTGATGACTTATATCGTGTGAATGTCAGACTGAGACATAGATTAGGGAAATTGGTGAACCTCAATGCACAAGAAGATGGGGAACCACGTAAAGTATCAAATATTCAGAATGCCTATTACACCATTCAGGGAGGTTTGCAAAAGTCCAAAAATAAAACTCAGGATTGGAGACATAAGGACAGGTTGTTTGATTATGGATATATTGGAAGGTTTGACGGTCATTATAATCTTGAATTTAGATTCGATCCAACAATACAAAGACCCAGACACTCCGGATGGAATTTATTGATCGATGATTTTATTGCTGATAATAGTCCTAATCCTGCTTATGCAGCTTTTAATAAATTACCTATTGATAATCCTCAACTCCTTACAGGTTATAGAGCATTTAATGGATTAGTGAGTTCTTCATTTGATAATTCCTGGAGTAATATTTACAACAATGTCGGAGGGGTTTACAACAGGTTTCAAAAAACAGATAATGATCTTACCACCTTACAGGTAACCAGTGGATTTGACTATTTACCAGGTGGTTCAAAAAGTGGAAGACATAATATTCAATTTGGTTTGGTTTATGAACAAAGAATTATCAGATCATGGGCCATTAATCCATTTGAACTTTGGAACCTAGCTAGGCTTTATACCAATAATCATATTGTTGGGGTTGATACTAACGTGATAGTTGATTGGACTCTGGCAAATGATCCAATTTGTGACTCTTGCCCAATTTACAGACGTCTTATCACACCTTCACCTGGAGCTAAGTTTTATAGATCAGTCAGATCGAAATTATTTCCAGGTACACCTATCGAAGAAGCCATCTATCAGGATGGTAATGTCAATCAACTTACTAATAATGACCTGACTCTCGATATGTTTGCAGCTCAGGAGCTGACTGATCAGGGTATCATTGGATTTTCAGGTTTTGATTATCTGGGTGAAAGATTAGCCGGTAATTTTGATTATTATAGTTTTGTAAAAAATTCTCAAACCGGAGTCATTGAACCGGTTTTAACCGGATCCTTTGATAAAAACAATGCCCGTTTTGAAGACTTCTTTAAATTGGATATTAATGGCAATAAGTCATTTGTAGTTGCACCTTTTTCTCCTGTTTATGTTGGTGGTTATATTCAGGATAAATTTACATTTAAAGATATCATTTTCCGCCTGGGATTAAGAGCAGACTATTTCGATGCAAATACTCAGGTACTTAAAGACCCTTATTCACTTTATGGAATTCTCGATGCAAAAGCATTTCATGATACCGTAAAAACAGAAAAACCAGGTTCAATTGGAGATGATTATAAAGTGTATATTACCAGCGAAGGATCAACTGCAGTAAAAGCTTACCGGAATGGAGATCAATGGTATAATTCACAAGGAACTCCTGTGAATTCTTCTGATCAGATTTTTACAAGCAACCTGGTGTTTCCAAGATACATTCAGCCTGTGGATAGTTTAAGATCCATAAAAGGAAAGTATTTTAAAATTGATGAATCATTTGAAGATTACAAACCAGAATGGAACTGGATGCCAAGATTGGCATTTTCATTTCCGATTTCTGACAATTCCAATTTCTTTGCACATTATGATATATTGGTTCAAAGACCTGCTTCTAATGCCAATGTAAGTGCTCTGTCTTATTATTACTTTAATGATCAGGGTAGAACTCCTGCAAACAATGCAAATCTTAAACCAAGCAGAACGGTAGATTACGAAGTAGGATTTCAACAAAAGATTTCCAATTCATCTGCAATCAAATTATCTGCTTATTATAAAGAATTGCGCAACATGATTAATCGGGTTACATACAGCAGAGTAGCCACTATTGGAACCTATGATAGTTACGGCAATATTGATTTTGGAACTGTAAAAGGATTTAATTTTTCGTATGATATGAGAAGAACTGGAAATTTTGAATTTACTGCAGCTTACACATTGCAGTTTGCAGATGGTACCGGTTCAGATGCAGAATCACAAAGTGGATTGACTCAAAAAGGAATCAATATCCGGAATATATTTCCATTCACATATGACGAGCGCCACAGGTTTGCATTTACTGCGGATTATCGTTACGAATCTGGTAATAAATACAACGGTCCCAAAATAGCAGGTCAAAATATACTTGCCAATACAGGATTGAATGTTCAGATTGTTACTGCATCTGGTCGTCCATATTCAGCGGGAACTCAAATAGTGCGATATGATGGTACCGGTTACAAAGGTTCAATTAATGGATCCCGTTTGCCCTGGAATTTTAACGTCGATATTCGAGTGGATAAAAACATTTCTATTTCAAAAGGGAAAAATCCTCTTGATTTGAATATTTATTTGAGAGTGCAGAATTTATTTGATACTAAAAATGTCATCGGAATATATAGAGGTTCTGGTGATGCTAAAGATGATGGATATTTGAGATCAGATAAAGGAGCAGCAGAAATCAGCAGCGTTATTTCAACTTATGGAGAAGACTATGTTGATTATTTTGTCAATCAATACAATTATCGCGTAATCAATTCTGATAATTTCACAGTGCCAAGAAGAATCTTTATTGGTGCTATTTTGGAATTTTAATTTAATCACATTATCAACATCAAATTATGAAATATTTTATTTTAATAATATTTTTTCTCGCAGCGAACCTAAATGATGTGTTCGCGCATAAACCAACAAACAGAACAATACCGGTAAAGGAATCTAAAAAGCATTCATTAAGTCGCAGAGGAACACCCTGTGATGCCGCTACAAAACAAATTGACATGGATGTCAACAATGTCCGTGCAAGACTTTTGAATGGTGGTGACTGTTGGTGGGATTTAAATAAAGGTAGATACATTGTACCTAAAATTGAACCAGGTTCTGGTAAAAAAGAAGTTTCAGGTTTGTTTGCAGGTGCGGTCTGGATAGGTGGATTCAGTCCGGATGGTGTTTTGCATACCATGGCACAGGATTATCGAAATTCTACAAGAACAGATTGCTGGCCAGGTCCACTGACTCCAGATCTAGGAGAAACGGATAAATCGGATTGTATCAATTGGGATCAGTTTTTTGTAGTTTCTGGGAAAAGCATCAGGGAACAACAAAAAAATTGGAAATTAACTGGAGGTGCACGGCCTCTAACGCAACAAGAAATACCTGAGGATGTATTATATTATCCTGCAAGAGGTAACAAATATTTTTCATCCAAATACAATTTCGAATTGCCATTTCTTCCTCAGGGACTGGGTCTGTTTTATGAAGAACCAAATTCTCCTTCGGATAATAATATATACGAACCTGAATTAGGAGATTTTCCAATAATTGATATCCGTGGATGTAATGAGCCTGTTTTTCCGGATCAAATGTTTTTCTGGATTTACAATGACAACGGAGGAGTGCATACCAATTCAACAGGAGAACCTATACGTATGGAAGTTCAAGTTCAAGCTTTCGCTTTTAATACCGGTGACGAAATTAATGACATGACCTTTCAACGATATAAATTGATCAACCGTGCGCCACAAGATTTATTAAGTTGTTATTTTGCAATGTGGGTGGATCCTGATTTGGGTTGTTACATAGATGACTATATCGGTTGTAATATTGAGAGAAGTCTGATGTATATTTATAATCGCGATGCTACAGATGGTAGTAATGGAAGCAATTGTGATCAAGGCGTAGAAACGTATGGTAATGATATTCCAGTTTTGGGTGTAGATTATTTCCGTGGCCCTCTTATACCAAAAGATACCATAATTAATGGAGATACCACTGTAATTTATATAGAAGGTGGTATGTCATCTTTTATGTATTACAATAGCAATGTTGGAAACCCGCCGCCAGGTACCACGGATCCGCAAGTGGATAATGAGTTTTACAATTACCTTCAGGGAAGGTGGAGAGATGGTACTCCTCTGACAGGACACGGCTCTGGGTATAATCGCGATGGTTCTACAGACTCAACCAGATATGCATTTAGTGGTGATCCGAATGATGCTGCAGGATGGAGTATGTGTTCAACTGCACAACCTGATGGGGATAGACGTACATTGCAGGCAACTGGTCCCATGTTATTAACTCCTGGTGCAATCAATGAGTTGATTATTGGAGTTGTGTATGTTCCTGATCAAACGTATCCTTGTCCAGATCTGGATGAATTATTTGCTGCTGACAAACTTGCTCAGGATTTATTTGATAGTTGTTTTAAAATAAAAGACGGACCTGATGCACCAGATATAGATATCATTGAATTGGATCAGGAGTTGATACTCGTACTGACTAATGATATATCTTCAAATAACTACAATGAAAAATATGCTGAAGCAGGTATTGGATTGCCTTCTGGAATAGATAGCATTTATCGCTTTGAAGGATACCGGATTTTCCAGGTATCTGATGCAAGCATTACTATCAACGATCAAAGTATTGCAGATCCTGAAATTGTTAGAGAAATATTTACCGTTGATTTGAAAAATAAAATCAGTAAAGTGTACAATTGGATTGGCATTAAAAATCCAAGTCCTGATCCATTGCATCCTATTGTCTATACACCCCAGGAAAAAGTGAGCGGACCCAATACTGGAATTCTACATACATTTAAAGTTACTGAAGATCAATTCGCCAAAGGCGATCGTAGACTTATCAATCATAAAAAATATTATTTTGTAGCAATAGCTTATGGCTATAATAATTTTTCATTTTATAATATTGAAACAAATCAGGGACAACGGATGCAGTATTGTCCTGGACGATTGAATATAGGACCCAATGCAGATGGAAGACCATATACTGCAATTCCAAGACCACAGGTCTATGAGAAATTAAATTCAGAATATGGCAATGGAGTTGAAATAACCAGACACGATGGAATTGGAATGGGTGGTACTGATCTATTGGTGAAACCTGAAATGTACGATGAATTTTTGAAACCAAATTTTGATGGAAAAATAACATATCAGGCAGGACGGGGACCAATTGGCATAAAAGTTTATGATCCATTGAGGGTAAAAGATGGAGACTATGAGCTAAGGTTTGAAGACTCCAATTTAAACAATACGAAATTGGATGATCCGGTCAGCTGGGTGCTGACAAATTTAACTACTAATGATACAATTCGTTCGGAATTTCCTCTTGGTAGATTCAATGAGCAAATTTTGAATAAATTCGGGATCTCTGTATTAATTGGACAAACTGGAGAAGCAGCAAGCGATTCAACCGGCACTTGTGGAATTATTGGTGATGGTTTGTATTATAATTATAAAGATATCACAAAGCCAGAATGGTATTTTGGCCAACCGGATCGAAATATAGCCGACGTCAATGATTTCATTTTAACTTCATTAGGTCAGCCGCTTTATACCATAGATCCACAAGAATGTTTTAGTAATTTAGGAGCTGGTATATATAATGGCACCTGGTATCCTTTTAGAATGACAGCGGATACTGCAAATTTAACTCCAGCATATATAGATCCGCTTTGGAAAACATTTAGTACTCAGCCTTCCCGTTTATTGAATGAATTGAATAATGTAGATATCGTATTTACAAAAGATAAATCAAAATGGAGCCGTTGTCTCGTTATCGAAACCTGGAATCCAAATGTTGGAGGTGCACTTACTTCACCTGTTTCTAAAGTAAAAAACTGGGCCATTAAACGAAGTCCATCTGTTACGAAATACGACACTGATGGTGACGGAAAAGCTGATGTTGATACACAAGAAGACAGTACCGGTTACGGATGGTTTCCAGGTTACGTCGTAGATGTCGAATCCGGAAAAAGACTAAACATACTTTTCGGTGAAAATTCTTTTTATTCCCCAGGTAATATATTGTTGGCTGGCTGTGCAGGGGATTCAGTATTAACGGGTAATGACATGATGTATAATCCTGTCAACTTGCCGGTACCAGAAGGCTTTCCAGAGGAGGCAAAAGAGTTTCTAAGTCATGTATTTATTGACCCGCTTTGTGGGGCATCTTCTTCTAACTTTCGCGTTTTATTAGGCAGCCATCATTATATTTATATTACCAGGACAAATTATGATTCCTGTAAGGCATTCAGGTCAAGATTTCTGTCCTCAGCAACTTCTGCAAAGAATCAATTGCTACAAAATTTCACCTGGTGTAGTATGTCTGCTTTATTGCCAGGCGCTGAGTTGGATCCATTGACTTCAGGACCTGAAGGACTGATACCAAATGATCTTACAATCAGATTGCGCGTTGACAATCCATACAAGTATGCAGTTGGTACCAATGAAAACAAGGGACACAATATGTATACCTTCAAAGTAAGTGGACAACAAGCTGTTGCTGCTGTGAAAAAAGACGATTACATTGATGCATTAGAAAATGTTAATGTGGTACCAAATCCGTATTATGGTTTTTCCAATTATGAAACTGGTCAATTCAGCAATGTTGTAAAAATTACAAATCTACCTTCCAGCTGTACGGTTACCATCTATTCAATGGATGGAAAATTTATCAAGCAGTACAAACGGGATGAACCAACAATTCTAAAAACCGGATTTTCTAATCCGGGTGTTTTAGAAAAACAGGTTACTCCCGATCTTGAATGGGATTTAACTAATTTTAAAAGCATTCCAATCTCAAGTGGTGCTTATATTATTCACATTAAAGAAAATATCACCGATGCTCGTATAGATCCAATCTCAGGTAAAAAAGTGATCGGAACAAATGGTGCAGAGAAAATAATCAAATGGTTTGGTGTAGCCAGAAAATTTGATCCATCCGGTTTATAATTAAAAAATTTATATGGACAGTTTCAAAATGAAACTGTCCATTTTCAAGAATCTTTAAATCCTTTTTTATGCAAAAAATAATTTCTACATTTCTAGTTTGTCTTGCGATTTCTTACACTGGATTTGCAGGAAATCCTGATCGTCAGGGAGAAGCAGGAGCTTATGAATTGTTGATGAATCCATGGGTTCGAAGTGGAGCATTAAACAGTTTAAATGCTTCTTGCATTAGTGGCGTTGAAGCCATGATGGTCAATGTAGCAGGAATATCAAGAATCAATCAATGGGAATTGGGTTTTGCACAAACCAAATGGTTGGTCCCAAGCAGCATCGGTATCAATGCAATAGGATTTGCAGTTAAAATGGGTAAAAGTGGAACGCTGGGTATTTCCTTGATGAATCTTGATTTTGGAGATATTAGAGTGACTACAACTAATGTACCTGAAGGAACTGGCGCAAATTACTCACCAAGTTTTAGCAACATAGGAATTGGATATGCACATACTTTTGGAAATAAAATTGCAGTTGGCGTTTTGTTCAAAGGTATTTCAGAATCAATACAGGATTTAAATGCATTTGGAATGGCAATAGATGCCGGAATACAATATGTCACAGGAGAACAGGATAATTTCAAATTTGGAATATCCCTTAGAAATATAGGTGGTCCAATGAATTTTGGAGGAGATGGATTATCTACTCAATTGAATAGTCCTGAAAACACATCAATTACATACGATGTCAGATTAACCAATTATGAGTTGCCTTCTCAACTTCATATTGGTATATCTTATGACTTCATTGCTTCAGACTTGATAAAAGCTACTCCAATTTTGAATTTTACTTCTAATTCTTTCGGAAGAGATGAAATTGGATTGGGTGCAGAATTGAGTTTCACAGAAAATTTTGCCCTGCGTGCTTCCTATAAATATGAATTGGGATCTTCTGGAGATGAAATCAATGTAACAGCGCATACTGGTTTTGCAGGAGGAGTTTCAATCTCAGTTCCATTAAGTAAGAAATCAGAATCAAGATTGTCTGTAGATTATGGTTATAAATTATCCAGTCCGTTTCAAGGTACCCATCAATTTGGGGCAAGACTTAA
Source organism: Saprospiraceae bacterium (assembly GCA_043769965.1). Classification (GTDB taxonomy): domain Bacteria; phylum Bacteroidota; class Bacteroidia; order Chitinophagales; family Saprospiraceae; genus Vicinibacter. The sequence goes on along the minus strand of JAYVIT010000008.1, from coordinate 10,749 downwards.
TTTTTAGTTTGAGTTGAACCCAATAGAGCTATAATGCAGTTATAAGCTTTACCGATACAAATTTTATAGAACGTTTCTAGTTTTTTAAACCAGAAGCGTTCTTTTGTTTTTAATATAATAAGATCAAAAAACATGAGTATTCAGAATTACATGTCTCAGGAAGGTTATGATAGAGTAAAAGCAGAGCTTGAGCTACTAAAAACTACAGGCAGACATGAAGTAGCCAAAGCAATTGCGGAAGCAAGAGAAAAAGGAGATCTTTCTGAAAATGCAGAATACCATGCTGCCAAAGATGCGCAAGGTATGCTGGAACTTAAGATTAACGATTATGAAAAAAAGTTAATGAATGTTCGCATTATCGATGAAAGCGATATCGACACATCACAAGTTGTCATGCTGACCTATGTCAGGATTCTAAATCACAAAAGCAACAAAGAAGTAACTTATAAAATAGTATCAGAAGCAGAAGCGGATATAAAGACCAATCAGATTTCTGTCATTTCACCTATAGGTAATGGTTTGTTGGGTAAAAAAGTAGGAGAAAAAGCAATTATTATTACTCCTGGCGGAGAAATGATTTTGGAAATTTTAGAAATCACAGCTTAATGGCAAGTTTGTTTACCCGGATAATCAATGGCGAAATTCCTTGTTATAAGTTGGCAGAGAATGAATATTGCTTTTCATTTTTAGATATTAAGCCACTTAAAAAAGGGCATACATTAGTCATACCAAAATTGGAAATTGATTACATTTTTGATTTGCCGGATGATGTACTGGAAGAGATGATTCGTTTTTCAAAGCGCATGGCGAAAGCAATAAGTCAGGTTACTCCATGTACTAAAGTTGGTATGAGCGTCATCGGTTTGGAAGTACCTCATGCTCACATTCATTTGGTCCCAATTCATTCCATCTCGGATTTGAATTTTAGTAATGCGCGTCTTAGTATAACAGAAGAAGAGTATGAAATTCTTGCTGCTCAAATTAAAAAGGCTTTCGATTCAATCAGCTAAATTACCCGCTGAGGATTTTGCGTAATAAACTTTTTCCAACTATTAGCAGATTTATTTTCTGAAGGGTTGTGTGATTGGTACAACAGACATAAAGCAACTGCAAGTGCATCAGTAGCATCGTGATATTTTGTTTCGATACTGTAATTGAGTATACTTCTTAGCATACTCGCAACTTGTTCTTTAGTTGCGTTTCCATTTCCAGTAATGGATTTTTTAATCTTTTTTGGTGAGAATTCAAATATTTCAACACCCATCACCATAGCTGCTGCAATGGCCACGCCTTGTGCCCTCCCCAATTTATGCATACTTTGAGCATTCTTGCCATAGAAAGGACTTTCTATGGAGAGGGAATCTGGCTGATAGGTTTCAATAATTTCTTGAACTCTTAAAAAAATTTCTCTTAGTTTACTTTGATGATCGACATAAGCCTTTAGGTGCAATACATTCAAATCCAGTACTATAGGTTTATTATCTTTGAGTTCAATGATACCAAAACCCAAAATGTTTGTACCGGGATCAATGCCTAGTATGCGCCTTGTTTTTATCATTATGAACAGGAGTTAAAGATGTACAAAATTAGATGAAATCAAATAGTAATTTAGAATAATGTTGTTATACAATAAGTTAGGATTCAATTCACTCAGCTTGTTTCAGGAAACGACCATTCGGTGGTTTATTATCCTAGTCATTCTTTTGTCTGGAATTGTCATTGTGGCAATATATTTTTCATGTTTTATATTTATGTTAAATATTGTTATCCTGGCAATGTTTGGTATTTATTATTGGTTTGGAGGTTCTATGCAAATGAAGCAATGAAATACACGACTATTAGTTTAATCTTATTGGCCCTCTTTTTGGTCTCATTCACTCCGGTAAAGAATGAGTCAGAATTTACATTTACTGCCGGGGAAAAATTGGTTTACAGAGTTTATTACAATTGGAATTTTGTTTGGTTGTCTGCCGGTGAAATTTCGCTTGAAATTAAAGACGAACAAGATCTTTATCATATTGAAGTGACAGGCAGGACATATACATCTTATGAATGGTTTTATAAAGTACGAGATAAGTATCATTCTTATATTGATAAAAAAACGGGTTTGCCAAAATTATATATACGCGATATCCAACAAGGAGATTACAGACATTATGAAAAAATAGTGTTTGATTATACAAACCGTAAAGCGCTAAGTTATACCGGAAGGAGTATCAATGAATTGAAATCAACAGAAATCGTTCTCGAAAAGGATTATTATGATTTGATATCCAGTATGTATTTTCTTAGAAATATGAATGTCGATAAATTCAGAAAGAATGGACGTACTGGATTTAACGTCATTTTGGACGATTCAAAATATGAACTTAATCTTCATTATATGCAAGATGACGACAAATTAAAAATTAAAGATAGCGGTACCTACAAAGCATTTCATGCAGTGGCGGATGTTATTTCCGGTAATGTATTTAAAAGTGGGGTACAGATGAATTTCTGGATTTCCAATGATTCAAATAATTTACCTGTAATGCTTGAGTCTCCCTTAATAGTTGGATCGGTAAAAGGAATTTTAGTTTCCTATTCCAATTTGAAATTTCCATTTGCTGCCAAAATAAAATAAGTAAAGTAATGAGATGGTTCAGCTTGCTGTTAATTTGTTTTGCATTTGCCTTGGGAGTTTTTGTTGCTAAGAAAATATACAAACCTGAATCAAATGCAATTCATGATTCCACGGTTATACTCGAAAAAATAAAAGATGTTTTTAAACTGGTTTTTGTAGAAGCGCATTTTAATGAATTATACACCCATAAAGAATACAATTGGTTTGACATAAGCCCTTTTCGAAAATCAGCAATTATCCGGATTCAAGCCAATGTAACTGCTGGTGTAAATATGGATTCATCGAGTATATACATTGATGAAGCAAACAAATCAATAACATTGCGATTTGATCAAAGGCCTGTCATATTGTACATGGATCATAGTTTGGATTATTATGATTTACAACAGGGAACCTTTAATTCATTTACATCGACAGAATTGACAACACTTCAGGATAAGGCAAGAGAAATTATCCGAAATAAAGCAGTGCAAAGTGATTTATTACCGAGAGCAGCTACAAAACGTGACGAAATGATTAGCACGATAAATCAATTGGTACAAACTTTTGGATGGAAATTAATTGTGGTTAATTCAGAAGGAAATGAAAAATTAATAATGAAAGAGTAATACTGTTGATGTTATCAAAAAAAAAATAGCCCATGAATTCCTGCCTACCGGCAGGCAGGAATTCATGGGCTATTTTTTTTGATTAATAATCCGTGTCTATCCTTGCTTATCCGCGGAATCCGCGATCGCTATACGATACAAAATATAGGCGAGCAATGCAAAAAACAATACACCAAGAATTTGATAGACTCCACTACCAAATGCTCCTGCAATCATATGTTCTAATGAAATGGAATTCAAACCATTTGCAATTCCTTCATTTACGTTGAGCAATGCAACGATAACTCCGGCCAAAGCGCCACCAGCCACAAGACCTGTTGCAAATAATGCACCTTTGCCAAGTTCATCATCTTCAGTAGATTTATTTTTCCGCTTGTTGTACCAATCGGCAATTCCTTTTATGGCACCACCTGCAAATATTGGTAATGTTGTTGAAAGTGGTAGATAAGCACCAACTGCAAAAGATAATGATTTGATTCCGCAAAGCTCCATGACAACAGCCAAAAACATACCGGCAATAACAAACTGCCAATCTAAATTAAAGGAAAGAATTCCTTTTATAAGTGTTGCCATAAGAGTTGCCTGGGGAGCATTGTATTTTTCACCGATGGCATGTTGAATTCCTTGGGATATCATTGCTGAGTCTGGGGTATCCAACAATTTAACAGTCCAACCGATAACAATGGATGAAAATACAGCACCAATGAATAATGCCAACTGTTGATATTTTGGTGTTGCACCGATAATATAACCGGTTTTCAAATCCTGCGATGTGGCACCTGCATTCGCTGCAGCAATACAAATCATTCCACCTACTACCAATGCCATTGGTTCAAACAATTTACCTGTCCAACCTACACCAATAAAAACTAAACAAGTAGCCATGATCGTCGCGATGGTCATTCCGGAAATCGGATTATTGGATGAGCCAATGATACCGACAATTCTTGAAGACACGGTAACAAAGAAGGCACCAAATATCACCACCAGGAGTCCAACAAGCAATTTTGAAAGAATACCTTGGCCAGGTATTATTGGAAGTAATGCTACCAATAATATTAAACCAAGACTACCGAATAATACGACTTTAATATTCAGATCCCTTTCAGTTCGAATCACACCTCCAGCCTTAGCATCTTTTACCCCTCCAATAGAATCTTTAAAGGAACTTATAATAGTAGGAATGGTCTTCATTAAAGTAATAAAACCACCAGCTGCAACAGCACCTGCACCAATTTGTCGCACATAGGCACGATAAATTGCTTCTGCAGAATTTGCAAAAGTATGTGTGGTTTCATCCCATCCAAATCGTGTGGGATTATATCCCAATTTCATTACTTGTTGATAAATAATATCACCTGGAACCAAAGTTGCAAGGAGTGGTATTAACACAAAAGAACTAAGCACTCCACCTGCAACCAACACTCCGGATATTTTTGGACCAATGATATATCCGACCCCGAGATATTCCGGTGTAATTTCTCCGGCAACTCTACCTGCAGGCCAGTATTTATTTGTCAATGATGTAACATATGTTGGAACTTCTGCAATCAGATGAAACACTTTTTGCATCATTGCATACAATATTGAAATCCCCAAACCCATAAATGCGGTTTTTGCAAAATCGCCGCCTTTTTCTCCGGCGATTAATACACTTGCACACGCTGTTCCTTCTGGATATGGTAAAGTTCCATGTTCTTTGACAATGAGCGATTTTCTCAATGGAATCATCATCAAAGTACCTAACACACCACCGAGAACTGCAAGGGTAAAAATGGTCCAGTAATTAAATGAACTTACTCCATCGCTTTCTGCAGATAAAAAGATAAAACCTGGAAGTGTAAACACTACACCTGCTGCAATGGATTCACCTGCAGAACCGGTTGTTTGAATAATGTTGTTTTCAAGAATGGTAGTTTTAAAGAACTTCCGTCCTAATGAAATTGCCAATACAGCGATTGGAATTGATGCAGAAACTGTTAATCCCGCTTTAAGTGCAAGGTATACAGTAGCGGCCCCAAATAAGATACCAAAGAAAACTCCTAATACGATTGCTTTAAGTGTAAATTCTGCAACGTTTGTGATCTCTGGCGATATATAAGGTTTAAATTCCTTTTGTGGAGTTGATTCCATAAAATTGAAATTGATTTGTTTGAAAAATTGTTTGAGAGAAAATTATTTTATTCCGTGCATTAATTTTTGAAGCTTTTTGGATAGGATAAATAATACGATCGATGCGATACCTGCCATGACTACAAAAAGTAAAAAGAAGTCATAGGTATTTTCCATTGCATATCCCATAAATGATTTTTTTATTCCTGCTTCAGGATATAATGCAGAAAGCATACCCGCAAATTTATTTGCAGTTGCATTTGCCAAAAACCAAACTCCCATTAATAATGAGGCCAATCGCGCAGGTGCTAATTTATTCACCATCGATAATCCAATTGGCGACAAACAAAGTTCACCAAATGTATGGATCAAATAAAGTCCGGTTAACCAGATAATACTGACCTTGGTAGTGGATTCAAGTCCATGTACACCGAATGCAATGTATAAGTAACCTAATGCGAGTAAACCAAGACCAATTGCTTGTTTTGTGAGTGAGGAAGGTTGTTTATCTCCCATTCTTAACCAAATGGCTGAAAAGACAGGAGCAAAAATGACTACGAATGCAGCATTAAAACTTTGAAACCAACTAGCCGGCATTTCCCAACCAAAAAAAGTACGATTCGTTTGTTCATCTGCAAAAAAGGTTAATGAAGCACCCGCTTGTTCAAATGCGGACCAAAAGAAAATCACAAAAAAGGCAGCAATAAAAATTACCCATATGCGGTCTTTCTCAATTGTATTTAGTGATCTATCAAAAAAGATGGTGACAGGAATACTAATCGCAAATGCAAATATGATAGCACCAAAAAAGTCAAATCCAAGTAAATAATAAAAAAGCAAAAACAACAATACGCTACCGGCTGTAATAATTACCAATTGTTTATTTCCTAAATCAGAAGACATGGTAGATTCACCTTCTTTTAATCTTGCTTTGTTTGGTTCTACTCCAATTTGAAGTCCTGTTGGAGAAATGAGATATTTATTTTTTAACCATTGAAATGAAGCAACGCTTATAAGCATCCCCACACCTGCAGCAAAAAATCCCCATTTAAATGCAATATTTTCTCCGAGCCACCCACACATAAGTGGAGCAATAAAAGCACCCAGGTTAATACCCATATAAAAAATGGTATAAGCTGAATCCAATCGCCTATCATTTTCAGGATAGAGTTGGCCCACCATTGTGGAAATGTTGGGTTTAAAAAATCCATTTCCAAAAACGAGAAAACCTAAACCCAAATACATGATAAAATTGCTACTCATGGCACCACTAAAAAACAACATGAATTGTCCTATTGCCATGATTAAACCTCCAATGATTATGGATTTCCGATTTCCCCAATATCTATCTGCCAGATATCCACCGATTATAGGCGTTAAATAAACTAATCCTGTAAAACTTCCATAGATCTCTGATGAAAGAGTTTTGTCCATCAAGAGTTGTTTTGTGAGGAACAGCACAAGTATGGCTCTCATACCATAATAACTAAAGCGCTCCCACATTTCTGTAAAAAATAATAGGTATAGCCCTTTAGGATGACCTGTTTGTTGATTCATGTTTGCTTTTTTTGTAAGTAATGGTTTTTCTAAGCCTAAATATAAATGGATTCTGCCAATTGAACTTACTGCAATTGTCATTTAACCCAGATTTTTCATTTGAATTCTATTACGACTCAAAATCTCTTCAAATACTGGTCTCTTCTCGAAATTCGTGCTCAATGAAATTTTCACTTCACTTCCTCGCGAATTTCTTGCGAGGAGCCCAGTCTTTATTGAGCTTTTAAGTCTCACTACGAATCCAAATGAAAAATCTGAGTTTAATGAAAGTAGCAGGTATTAAAGAATTATGTTTTGCAAGTCACTGAAAATGACTTTCAATTCAAAATTATATTTTGTAAAAATTTAGTTTTCTTTATGCGGTTTAGAAACCTACCCCATAGGGATCCCTACGGGACAGCCAAATTGCTTGCTTAAGGATTAAGGCCAATTTTTTGTTCCCTGTTAGCTAATTCCCAGGTGAGTAGAAAGATATGTCTGGCAATCTTTTCAGCTTTATCGAATAAGATTTTATTCGAGTCATCTGTAACCCGGTGATAATCTTCATGAACCCCACTGAAAAAGAAAATAGCAGGTATACCTTTTTCAGCAAAATTATAGTGATCGGATCTGTAGTAAAACCGGTTTGGATCTGCTTCACTATTAAAAGTATGATCGAGTTTAATTTGAGAATATTTTTGATTTACCTCCAAATTGATCTGATGAAGATCCGTGCTAATCCTGTCTGATCCGATAACATAGATATATTTCATATCAGATTTATATTTCTCATCTGTTCTGCCAATCATATCTACATTGATATTAGCAATTGTATTTTCCAATGGGAATACCGGATAATTGACATAGTACATTGACCCAAGCAATCCTTTTTCTTCACCTGTTGCCAACATACACAAAACTGATCTTCTGGGTCCTTTTCCTGTATCTTTTATTTGTTTTAAGGTATGTGCAATTTCAATTACTGCGGAAGTTCCAGATGCATTGTCATCTGCACCATTATAAACTTCGGTTCCACGCATGCCTAGATGATCGTAATGTGCAGATAAAATGATGAGTTCATCTTTTTTGTCAGTACCTTCAATATAGGCTAAAATATTTCGGCCATCTACACTCCTTACATTTCTCTTTTGAATGAACTCAAGCTTTTTTTTGATCAATACTCGTTGCGGTTTTCCTGTTTTATTGATTTTTGATCTGGCTTTAATGACTTTGTTGAAATAATCAGATAACAATATGGAAACAGTTGGGGAAGACAAATGAATATTGTTTGTTTTGATCGTGGCTCCATGTGTGTTATTTTTTAAAATCACAGTAGGTGATACCACAGATTGTCTGTTTGCATCTACAAATTCTTTGAAATTATCTTCAATGATCATCAACATTTTTGCACCATGTTTAGCAGCAGCATCTATTTTTAGTTTGGTCTCAGATGACCATAAAGAAGGAATGGTGTTACCAGTGAGATAATAATTTCCAGATTTATTTTTTGGTTCACCATTATAAATCAACAGAACTTTATTTTTTACATCAACATCTTTATAATCGCTGTATTTCTCATCATCAACACCATAGCCCAAAAACAAAACTTCATTTGTATGTAATTCAAGATCATCATTTTGATTTGGGATAGCCAGATAATCCCAAAGTTGTTTGTAACTGACCCCATTTATTTTAAATGAAAGTTTATCCCAACTTATCCAGGTGAAGCCAAGTTCTTGAAAATAAGAATTCTGATTTTTGATTTTTGCAATACCATATTTCTTAAATATATCAGCAATGTAATCTGCAGCTATATCAATTCCTTTTGTTCCCAATTCTCTACCTTCACAAGAATCGGAGGCAAGGTATTCGATGATTTCTTTTAATTTTTCAGCTTTGATTAATTGTGAATATCCACTTGCCATATCATCAACAGGAGTAATTGTAGAATCCGGAATAACTACACTATTGAAGAAATCCTTTTGGGCAAAACAAGTGAAGGATATTAAACTAAAATAAATAAGAAATGAATTCTTCAACATAAAGTAATTTTATCAACTCTTTTTTGATGCCTTCCCCCTTCAAAGGGAGATTTGAGAAATACCTGTACCATTTTAAGTGCTAAATCCCTGCTGATAAAGCGTGCTGGAATACTTAAAACATTTGCATCATTATGAGCACGTGCGAGTAATGCAAGCTCTTCATTCCAGCAAAGTGCACATCGTACAGAGCGGTGTTTATTTGCTACCATTGCTGTACCGTTTCCGCTACCGCAGATGACAATTCCGAAATCTGCTTTGGATTCATCAAGATCATATCCTACAGGATGCACAAAATCAGGATAATCTACCGAGTCCAGACTGTATGTGCCATGATCGGTAATTTCAATACCCTGTTCTTCTAAATAGGATTTAATAAATTCTTTATACTCAAATCCAGCGTGATCAGATCCTAGAGAAATTTTCATATGCTTAAAATCAATTTTGCAATTGCGGTGTAACCGCGTTGTATTTATTAAGCAAAGTTTCCATCTCTTTCAAAAAAGCAGGATCATTCATTGTTTTGCAACGTTCTATAATTTCTCTGACTGCAGACATCGATAAACTCTTATCCTGAGCAAATCCTTTGTTTAAATCTTCAGTAGTTAATGATTCAAAAAACTGAAGCATGTCAACGGTTTCAGTTGCAAGAATTCGCAAATGTTTCTTTGCAGATTCCAAATCACCAGCATCAATCAGGACCTGAATAAATGGCATGATCCGTACATCATATTGAAAATTCATGTTTGGAAATGCTTCAAAATATTTATTAGACATTTTGATGGCACGTTCTGAATCGCCATTGGTTTGCAATCCGATTGCAGTACGCATCATAATCATTCGCATGGCTTGAATACTTGGCGCATAACTGTGATCCACAAATTGCTGCACTTTATCAAAGTTACCCCAGCGGAATTTATTCATAATGATATCATAGGTTCTTTCCATATCATTTCTACCGGCACCATAAATATATAAACCTGGATCACTTTTGGATTTTACCGGTACAACTCGTAATGCCATTCCTTCAAGATTGGTATAATCATCCAGACCCATTAACTTTTCACCATTACAGGTCACTGAAAAATAAATAGGCCGGTCATAGATATTTGAATTGATAATATCCAATACAGCCAAATCATCTTTTGTGATATAGCCTGGATTTATAATAACAGGAATTTTATCAACAAAATTAGAATCATTTGGAGAGCACATACCTGCTGCAATTGCTTTTTCTCTGTCAATGTTGATATACACATTTTTTGTTGGCATGTGTGTTTCAAATTTCCGGCCGTTACCGGATTCTACAGGATGATCTTCACCAAGATATTTTAGAAACTCTGTTGCACTCATCGGACGATCTTCTCCTTGCCCATCCGGATTTTCCGGATTATAATAGAAAATTTGGTTGCGCAAATTTCCGCGCAATTTATCTTCCGGTATAGAAAATTTAACAGGAGCGGATTCATTGAATCGTCTTCTTTGATTTTCAATATACCAATCCACAGCAATAAGACTTAAATTAATTACCCGAACATCTCTGCGGATGCCTTCTACTTCCTGAGCATACCAAACAGGATAAGTATCATTATCTCCATAGGTAAATAGAATTGAATTGGGTTGGCAAGATTCAAGGATATTGGAAGCATAATCCCTTGCTGCGGTACTTTTCATCCGACTGTGATCATCGAAATTTTGAATAAGGAGCAAAGCTGGTATAACTAATCCTAATGCGGTAGCACCTATTCCGGAAAATGTTGATGAACGTTTAAGTTTTTCATTTAATAAATTATATAAAAACAATACGCCCATACCTATCCAAATACAAAAT
>JAYVIT010000007.1:0-6835 GCA_043769965.1 Saprospiraceae bacterium | reverse complement strand
CTGATGACAGGTGGAAGAATGGTAGTGATTAGTTATCATTCACTGGAGGACCGGTTGGCTAAACAATGGTTTAAATCCGGTGATCCAGACCAGCTTCCCGATTCATTCTCCAGACCGGATCTTCCGTTTAAATCATTACATAAACAAGCCGTTACACCGGATCAAAATGAATTAAATTTTAATTCCCGTGCGCATTCAGCAAAAATGCGAACCGGAATAAAACAATAAAAAAATGGAGTTAAACAATACATCAAAATTGGAACATAAAAAATTCAAGTCAATCAGCTCGATGATTGTCTGGAAGAATAAGATGTTTCTGTTTTTCTTGTTTGCTCTTATGTTAGTATATATAGGTAATGTTCAGTATTCAGAATACAGAATCCGCAAATCACAAATTTTAGAAAAAGATGTGACGCAACTAAAATGGAATTACTGGACAATGAAATCGGGAATGATTTACAATGGAATGGAAGAGCAGGTAGGCAAGAAAGTTTCCGAACAAGAATTAATCATTAAAGAAGAAGCTCCAAAAGTTTTAATACAAGGAAAAAATAATTAATGGAACGTAGAAAGGAATTTTTGTTACGGGTTTACTTTGTCCTTGGTGTGTTTACACTCGTGGCAGTGGGACTTATGGCAAAAGCCTTTATGATCAATGTAATGGAAGGTAAGGAGTGGAAAAGAAAAAGTAAGGAATTGTATTTTACGGTAATGGATGTTAAAGCAGAACGTGGTAAAATTTTAGCGGATGATGGAAGTCCTTTAGCAACATCACAACCGATCTTTGAAATCAGAATGGATACTCGTGCAGCAGGCTTGAATCAGGAAATGTTTAATAAAAATGTGGATTCTCTGGCTATATGTATCAATGCGAATTTACAACCTAATAAATCAAAATCCGAAATCCGTGCACAATTAGTACAAGCCAGGAAAAAAGCGGATCGTTATTTTTTGATTGCAAAAAATTTGAATTACGATCAACTTCAGACTGTGAAAAGTTTTCCTCTGTTTAGAAATGGTCCGAATAAAGGTGGGATGATTACACTTACTGAAAACCGGAGAGAAAAGCCATACCGGAATTTTGCAAGTCGTACGATTGGTTTGGACAGAGAGAATGCTGAACCAATTGGATTAGAGAAAAGCTTTAATAAATATTTAAAAGGTAAAGAAGGTCATCGCGTAATGCGCAAAGTGGGAAATAATATTTATATCCCCGTAAATGGCCTCGAAGAAATAGTTGCAAAAAGAGGTAATGATATCATCTGTACCATTAATCCCGGCATACAGGAAATTGCAGAACTATCACTTGAAGAAGCAATTCGCAAACACAATGCAGAAGAAGGTTGCGCTATCGTAATGGAAGTAGAAACAGGTGCCATTAAAGCAATAGCAAATCTTTCATGGAATGATCAGGGTGAATTAATCGAAGCCTATAATCATGCGATTGGTAAGTCAAGTGAACCTGGATCTACTTTTAAACTTGCAAGTTTGATGGCATTACTTGAAGAAGGGAAAATAGATACTTCTACAAGTGTTGATCTCAATGGAGGTGCATTCCAGTTTTATGATCGTGTCATGAAGGATTCTAAAATGCATGGTGTGGGTAAAGTAGATTTATCATATTCATTTATACAATCTTCAAATGTTGGAATTTCAAAGTTTGCAAATTCAGTATTTGGAAGTGATCCTAAAAAATTTACAAACTACTTGAAGCAGTTTGGATTAAATAATAAAACCGGAATTGAACTTGAAGGAGAACCAAGACCGTTGATAAAGGATCCGACTAAAAACAAAAATATCTGGTACGGTACGACCTTACCTTGGATGTCTGTCGGCTATGAACTTCAATTTACTCCATTGCAACTTCTAACATTTTATAATGGTGTGGCGAATGGAGGTAAAGTGATGAAACCTTACATCGTAAGCGATGTGATGGATGGTGCGATGGTTGTAAAACACATTAATCCAATTGTTTTGAAAGATTCGATTGTCTCAAACACTACACTCCAAAAAGTATTTGCTTTAATGCAAGAAGTAGTAGATAACGGTACAGCTGAAAATATTAAAACTGAATCTTATTCAATTGCAGGCAAAACGGGTACTGCAGTAACCAATTATTTTCATGAAGGAAGTGAATCAAAAAATTATCAGGCTTCATTAGCCGGATTCTTTCCAACAGATGCACCAAAGTATTCTTGTATAGTGGTTGTTTACAATCCTCAGCAATTGGGATATTATGGTGCCGAAGTGGCAGGACCTGTATTTAAAAGAATTGCAGATCGATGCATGCGTGCGGAGTTTACCAAAACAGCTGTTGTAAATCTCGAACCAAAATCCGTCTTGGATAATGAAAGACTTCCAATAGGTAATAAAGGATTTGCTTCAGATTTTGAAAATGTATTTAAACATATCGGATTGCCTTACAACAATATGGAATCTACCAATTGGATTTCTACTGTCACAGGTGACGATGGGATATATACAGCAAGTTGGAATTACGATAATCAAAGTATGCCTGATTTAAGAGGTATGGGATTGCGTGATGCGATGTATGTGATGGATGCATATAATGTAAAATTAATTCCTCAGGGAAAAGGAAAAATAGTGTCTCAAAGTACTCCCCCGGGAGTTGCGATACACAATAGTACCGTTCAATTGTATTTAGAATAAATATAAAAAATGTTCTTTGAAAAGCTTGGGTGAAATTCTACCATTTGAAACCGGAGTTAAAGTAATTGGTCCGGTTGAAAAAAAAGTGAAGGCATTTCAATTTGATTCCAGAAAAGTGGACAAAGGAATTGCATTTGTTGCAAAGAAAGGTACGCAACAAGATGGTCATGATTTTATTGACTCTGCAATTTCTAAAGGAAGTGAGGTGATTATCTGTGAACGTTTTCCGGAAACTATTTCTGAACACGTTACTTATATCAGATGCGAATCGCTTGCCGATTATCTCGGAAAAATGCTAACAGCTTTTTACGATCTAGATCTACAGGAACTCAACTTAGTTGGCGTTACTGGTACAAATGGAAAAACAACAGTAGCAACATTATTATATCAACTGTTTGGTTTATTGGGATTTCGTTGTGGATTAATTTCAACTATTGAAAACAGAATCGCAGATGAAATTATTTCATCAACGCATACCACTCCGGATCAGATCAGTTTGTTTGAGTTGCTAAGTCAGATGCAAAAAAAACACTGTAGTCATGTGTTTATGGAAGTGAGTTCTCATGCGCTAGATCAAAAACGCGTGCAAGGATTGCCTTTCAAAGCAGGAATTTTTACAAACATCACGCATGATCATTTGGATTATCACAAAACCTTCAAAGCATATTTAGATGCGAAGAAATTATTCTTTGATGATTTAAAAAAAGATTCTTTTGCAATAATAAATCTGGATGACAAGAATGGCTTAGTGATGGCGCAGAATTCGAAAGCCAAGGTTTATACTTACGCTATCAATCAGATGGCCGATCATCGGGGAAAAATATTGGAGAATTCAATTAGTGGTCTCCATCTTAAGTTTGATGAAACGGAATGGTATTCAAAATTGATAGGTGAATTTAATGCTTTCAATTTATTAGCGGTTTATTGCTGTACACTTTGTCTTGGTATAAATAAAGAAGAAACATTTAAAGCAATGTCCTTATTGAATCCACCGGAAGGTAGATTTGACTGGATACGAAATGAGAGGACAAAGAAAATTGGAATTGTAGATTATGCACATACTCCAGATGCACTTGAAAAAATTTTGAATAACATTAAAGAGATTAAAACAAAAACGCAAAAAATAATAACAGTCATTGGTTGTGGTGGAAACAGAGATAAAGAAAAAAGACCAATTATGGCAAGCATTGCATCAAATTTAAGTGATCGGGTAATTCTAACTTCAGATAATCCAAGAAATGAAAATCCATCTGACATTTTAAAGGAAATGGAAAATGGAATTCCGATAGAAAAAAAAGAAATGTATCTCGTCATTGAAGACAGAACTCAAGCTATTAAAACCGCCTGCATGATATCAGAGCAATCCGATATTATTCTGGTTGCAGGAAAGGGACATGAAAAATACCAGGAAATTCAAGGGCAGAAGTTGCCTTTCGATGACATTAAAATATTGAAACAATTTTTGTTGAACTAATAAAAGAAAATAGAGTAGGTTCTATTATCATTCTCAGGTTGGTTTTAACAGATACAGCAGGTGATTGTGACCAACGGGATCAGGTCCCTGCTGTACTGTTATTTTCCAAAAATTAGTGTGCGTGGTCAACGAAGAAAATTTGAATTAAGAATACTGATTAACGTCCCGATAGCTATCGGGATGATTTTAGAAGTAATTCGGATTCATATTTCAAAATTCGTTAATCCCTGCCTGCGGCAGGCAGAATTATTCGATATTTTATTTTGTAATTAAAGACTTACAACACTTAAGCATTTCGACCAATTCAGAATTTTGAAAACACGATTTAAATTTTTAATTGAACCAATTGATCTTCTTGAAATAATATGTTGTATTATTTATTTCAATTTACAGAAAAACTATTCCATCTACCTGGCGGACGATTGTTCCAATACATCTCGTTCCGGGCTGGATTGGCAATACTTTTATCGCTGATCATATCTATGATATTCGGAGGTCGAATAATACGATTTCTGAAAAAACAACAAATTGGTGAAACCATTAGAGATCTTGGACTGGAAGGTCAAAAAGAAAAAGAAGGTACTCCTACTATGGGTGGTATCATTATCATACTTGCCATTTTAATTCCTTCTCTGCTATTAACAAAGTTGGACAATGTATACATACAGGTGATGTTGTTCACAACTGTATGGATGGGACTCATTGGATTTGCAGATGATTACATCAAAGTTTTTCTGAAAGATAAACAAGGATTAAAAGCAGTATTTAAAATTATCGGGCAGATCATATGTGGATTGGTAATTGGTCTGGTAGTATTGTATCACGAAAAAGTTTTAGTGCGTATGCCAAAAGCAGAAGCACTAAAAATGCATTATGTCATTGAGGAAGAATTTACTACCTGGGATGCAACGCGAAATCAAACCAATGAATATGTTTATGTAAAAACGCAGTTGACAAATGTTCCATTTCTAAAAGGAAATCGTTTTGATTATTATTGGATCACAGAATTTTTTGGTGATAATGCGCACATGTGGATCTGGCTGGTATTTATTCCTATTGTTATTTTCATAGTAACTGCAGTTTCCAATGCGGCCAATCTCACTGATGGATTGGATGGATTGGCAACTGGTGTATCAGCAATCATAGCCGGGACACTTGCAGTTCTTGCCTATGTTTCGGGAAATGCCATCGTCGCAGATTATTTAAATATTTTCTATTTGCCATATAGTGGTGAGTTGGTTATTTTTTCTGCCTCATTCTTAGGAGCATGCATTGGATTTTTATGGTACAATTCATTTCCTGCGAAAGTTTTTATGGGAGATACCGGAAGCTTAGCTATCGGTGGCATCATTGCTGCCATGGCCATATTGTTGAGAAAGGAATTACTCATACCATTATTCTGTGGAGTTTTTTTTATTGAAAATCTATCTGTCGTTATACAAGTAGCATATTTTAAGTACACAAAGAAAAAATTTGGAGAAGGACGCAGAGTATTTTTAATGTCACCACTTCATCATCATTTCCAAAAGAAAGGATTACATGAAGCTACGATAGCTGTAAGGTTTTGGATAGTGACAGTAATATTAGCGGTATTGACAATAATTACACTTAAAGTAAGATAAAAGATGATACTGATTTTGGGAGCCGGTGAAAGTGGAGTTGGAGCAGCATTGCTGGCCAAGAAATTTTCAATTCCTGTATTTGTGAGTGATTGCAATTCGATCCGGCCATCTTTTTTAAAAGAATTAATTGATAATGAAATAGATTTTGAAGAAGGAAGTCATAGCCTTGCATTCGATATCTCTCCTGATTTTGTTGTAAAGAGTCCTGGTATTCCGGATCAATCAGAGATTGTCATTCATTTTAAAGATATGGGCACTTCTTTGATTTCTGAAATTGAATTTGCTTATACGTATTGTAAAGCAAAGATTATCGCGATCACTGGAAGTAATGGAAAAACCACAACGACCAATTTAATTTATCATCTGCTACATGAAAGCAAGAAAAATGTGGTCAAAGCCGGTAATGTGGGGTTCTCATTTTCACGAGCAGTAGCAGAAAAAGATTGGGAATACATAGTTCTTGAATTAAGTAGTTTTCAATTAGATGGAATAGAAAATTTTAAATCTCATATCGCTGTATTACTCAATATCACTCCGGATCATTTGGATAGATATCATCAGCGATTTGATCTTTATGTAAATTCTAAATTTAGAATTACACTTAATCAAAGCAAAGATGATTATCTGATTTATTATGGAAAGGATACTGCGATTAATGATTATTTGTCAAGTCATTCATTGAATTCAAAATTAATTGCATTGATTCCGGAGTTGGATGAAAATGATATAATCCGATTGAATGGAGAAAAATTAGCTGACTTAAGTACAAGTCATTTAAAAGGAAGGCACAATGCAATTAATGCGGCATGCGCAATTCAGGCAGTGAAGTTGTTAGGCCTTTCCAATGAGAATATACAGGAAGCGATTAATAATTTTATAAATGATCCACATCGTCTTGAATCTGTGTTGACAATTGATGGTGTTGAATTTATTAATGATAGCAAGGCAACTAATGTGGATTCTGTTTTTTGGGCTTTGGATGCAATGAAGAAGAAAGTTGTTTGGATCGCTGGTGGCCAGGACAAAGGAAATGATTATACTGTATTAAAACCATTGATTGAAAAAAAAG
>JAYVIT010000006.1:0-10102 GCA_043769965.1 Saprospiraceae bacterium | reverse complement strand
ATATGCTCCTTTAAAAATTGAATCTCTCAAATCACCTTCAGATTTTTTAATTTCACCCCTTCAGGGTTTAAATTTTTATTTCGTCATTAATTATACAATCATAACACCCCTTCGGGGTTATTTAAATTCAAGGCAAAGCAACCATTTTCAAAAATCTATTATTAAGTATCAGTTCGTTATTTCGTGTCTGGAAAGAGATGATGAAAACAGGAATAATTGGAGCCAAAAGGTTCTAACAGATTTTTCTATAGAACTAAATAAAAAACCTCGAAGAGGTGATATTTTTTTAAACCTTCTAATACTAAAACTTGATCAAAACCCCGACGGGGTGATAGTTCTTAAATTCACGAAATGAGCATTCACGAAATAAAACATTCTAATCATAGGCAGATTTATATTTCACCCCTGCCCTGCCGGCAGGCAGGCCTTCAGGGTTTGAATTTTTATTTCGTCATTAATTATACAATCATTTCACCCCTTCGGGGTTACACAAATTTAAGGCGAGGCATCAATAATAAACTTCAAACAAATTCTTCACATTTTCAACATTAAATACTTTAGTCACCATATATTTTGAAACAAAATGATCGCGCAAACTTTCACGCACTACAACTATTAAATCATGTTGCTCCGATTTACTTGCAGTTTTGATAATTTCATTTAATTCTGGAAGTAAACCTGTGTTGTCTTTTTCCAAGGGACCGAACTCATCCAATATACAAATTCGCTTTTGTTCTGACCAATCCATTTGCAATGCAGATATTGCTTCATCAAAAGCAAGTTTGCTAAATGTATATTTTCTAATTTTTAAAATATCTTCGAAGGAAACTTCATTGGCCTCCATCTCTACATATTTTTGTTGAGATATTAAATAGAAGTTTCTTTTGCCATTT
The DNA here is from genome assembly GCA_043769965.1 of Saprospiraceae bacterium. Taxonomy (GTDB): domain Bacteria; phylum Bacteroidota; class Bacteroidia; order Chitinophagales; family Saprospiraceae; genus Vicinibacter. The sequence continues at coordinate 9,209 of JAYVIT010000006.1, read as the reverse complement.
ACTATGGGGCTTAGAAAACCACCGATATCATTTCGTCCTTGACATAACTTTTCAAGGCAAGTTGTCTTCCCTATTCCTGATTTTCCAGATAAGACGAATAATGACATAAACTATCTAACTTGGTATCTTTCACTTAATTTCAACGGAATAATGAATGTCGATTAACGAATGATGATTTTAGAAGTAAAAACGGTTCGCTAATCGACATTCGTTAATCGACATTCATTATTCTTATACTAACCACATTCTATTTATAAGTAATAATCTCAATCAGGGTCAGCGTAAAAAAATGCTTGATGCGCCTAAATCCCCTGAAAGCTGCAGATTCATTCCATGAATAATAAATGATCACTTTAAGTTTAGGAAACAGATGAATGATTTCATCCACTTCATTTTGAAATGCAGGCAATTTCTTGTTCAAATACTTTTTAACCAATACCATTGCATACGGCATTAAAATATAATACCAAAACAACACGACAGAAATAGTTCTTAAAAAATAATAAATCAGAAAATTATCCTTAAACTCGCTTTTGTTGAAAATAAAAAATGTGAAGATCACAAATAAAACAATGCAAACGTATAGCAAGAAACGAAACCAACGTGGTCTTGGTTTCTTTGCTTCCAGTTCCATTACATTGTGATATTCTTTCAAAGACGAATTAATTCTTGCCTGAAAATTCAATACCTTAAATTGTTCGAGTAAGCTATGAATAAAGAATGCAGTCAGCACGGAAAAGAAAATATACATACTATAATAAAATCCAATCAGCCATGCCGCTGCATGATTGAATTCAAATTTAAATAACTGCTTGCTGATGTTTTCCACAAAAATATCGATGGCATTCCAAAAAGTCATTCCACCTATAATAGTAAGCGTCAAAAGATGTTGGGAAGCCGATTCTAAAAAACTTAAAATGCAAACAAGAAGTATACTTATCAAATGTACACCCATCAGGCGATAAATAAAATAAGCACAAACCGCTTGAAAACTCACAGCAAAATAAGCGGTGACACTGGAATGTGGACTCATCAGCAATTTAATAATCAGAACAATGATGAGCGCATTAAATAAGGTGGTTTTATCTGAATTCGAAAAAAAGATGATAAAACTAATCAGTGCGATTGCAATACTTCCCACTATTAATCCAGTAAATGGAAAGTTCAAGGCATGCAGGAAACCTCCTAAACCCGATTCATTCAATGCCCACAGCGCTGTGAGTCTGAATATAATCGTTTGATTTTGTGACTGACTTAATTGATCCAAAAGCTTGACAGGAAAGTTGAAACTAAAGTAATGATCCTGGGAGAGGCTGCAGGCTGTAGGCTATAGGCTGTAGGTAAGAAGATTTGCAATTAGCAATTTTCCACCTAAAGACCAAATACTTTACAACTATAGACCTTTCTTGGTGATGCCAAGTAAGGTAATTTTAGGCGGATGGTGAAATTATTTGCGTTTTTTCTCCAAAATAATTTACAAAATTCATGAATTGATTGGCGAGTTCATTGTTGTTGGTTGCTTTTACATAGGTTTCACACATAGCTTTCAAACTATGATACATAAAACGATCCATCTCATTCAACTGAAAATCCTTGGACCAGATATCCAATTTTAAAGTATCCTTACTTTGATCTTCAAATATAGAAAGCAAAAAAGCTTTTGCTTTTATCCAATCCTGTTCCGGATTATTTGTTGTCTTCCAAAATATTTCATCCGGAACATTCTCATTATCGAGATTTACTTTTAAATAAATTTCTGTTGATTTGATAGATTGTTGCATTGGTAAATTGATAAATTGGTAAATTGGTAAATTGGTAAATTGGTAAATTTTAGAATTGCTAAATTGTTGAATTGTTGTTACAAAAGTATTGTATGGATTAAATTGCTTTTCCTTCTTGCTTCTTGCTTCTTGCTTTCTTGCTTTCTTGCTTTCTTGCTTCTTGCCCATTGCCTATTACATGGATTCTATTGCTTCTTTAGTCTACCTCCAAGCCGCTTTCGCTCCCGATAGTTATCGGGATTCACTTAAAGTACTGCCGTACTTTATCCCGCTTCGCGGGAATCGTTCAGTCATCTCCTATTTCGTAACTACCACTGTATAATAGCTACAATTCTGTCCTCCAAAAATACCAAGTCCGTTTGCAATATTTCCATCAATTCGCACATAAGATGCAAATGGGCCCTGTCTGGTGCGGCTGGTTTCTAATGTATTCCAAAATTCATAATGGCTTTGTGGAAGAGTACACCATTTTAACTGGATGGTATCTCCCCTTCGAAAAAGTCCGCTGTTATCGCCGAATTCTTCATCCGGACCTCTTGCTTCAATCAAAGTAAATTTAAATTTTTGGCCATCAAAAAAGATGTCATCCGTAACTGAATTTACATTGGCCACCAATTGTTCTTCCTGGCCAGCAGTATAATAGCGATAATAATCTTTCTGCCCAGGCAAATCTGAAATGATACAAAACATTTGAGCAAATGTATCATTCTGATTTTTGCCAGGCGGCTTTTCAAACCAAATAGAATCAATGGAAATCAATTTAGGAATTTCAGTAAAAGCAGTCAAGGTATCTGTATCTTTAATTACTTTGATTGTATATTCTATACCTTCTTCCGGAATAATTTCTCTGTTTACATCCGCATAGATGCAAATATCTGTTTTAATACTGTCCGGTTGAAATCCCAAACTTTTTAAAACTATTGACTTAAACGGTTCCTGCAAACTGCTTAGACAAACTTCTTGCAATTGATATGTCTTATTGCCATCGTTAACACTGACATCAGCTCCCCTGACAAAAGAATTATTCACGACATCAATTCCGAAGGAAGAATAAAATGGAAGCGAATACGTCACAATTGCGTAAACAGGATAAGCTTCCGAGCTTTTCTCAATATACGACTCAACAACAATTTGTTTTTCGTATGCATTGCCTTTGGGAATGTATTCTTCTTCACAAGAAAACATTAATATTGCTAAAGCAAATACAAATGCGATCCGGTTATAATTCATCTTCATCATTTCTACTTTATAACTTTCCAATAAAAATTCCAGGTGACAGAAGGAATAATGGTAAACAAAGAAACTTTTAATGCTTTTGCAGATGCATTGCCTGAATAAATATCAGACTCGAAATCCGTGTAGGTGAAAAATAAATTTCGTCTATTGTACACATTGTAAATACTAAATGCCCAACTCGAATGAAAAGGTTTGTTTTTCTTTTCTGCATTTGCATAAACAAATGAAATATCCAACCTGTGATAATCTTCAAGTCGTTCACTGTTTCGTTGACCATATTCAATATTGGGTCTGCCTTCTATAAAAAATAAGCTCTTAATCGGCGTGTATGTTTTGCCACTTGCGTAAATGAAACTTCCGGATACCTGCCAGTTTTTCGATAAGGCATAATTAGCAACAACGACCAGATCATGTGGTCGATCGTAAACCGAAGGATAAACTCTTCCTTGTTCTATGGCATTAAACCATCGCTCCGTTCTCGACAATGTATATCCAATCCATCCGGTTAAATTTCCTTTATTTTTTCTAACAAACAATTCCAAACCATAAGCTCTACCCTTTCCACTCACAAATTCATTTTCAACTTCAGCGGAAAAATTTTCGACATAACTTTCCCGATAGTCCAGTTGATTTCGCAAATCTTTAAAATACGTTTCAACAGATGCTTCAATTTTATTGTCGAAAAAATTTCTGTAATAACCTATGGCATATTGAATTCCAATTTGCGGTTTCACAATTTCAGTACTAGGCACCCAAACATCAGCTGGTAATGTACTACCTGAATTGCTCACCAAATGAATGAATTGACTGGCTATGGAAATTCCTCCTTTAATGGATGAAGTACTTGAAATACTTTTATTGAATCCAATTCGTGGTTCAGGTATGAAATAGGACTTCACCAAATCTCCTTGATTGTAAATGGCGGAATCTAAAGATGAAACATATGGTCCAACATGGTTAAACATGGATAAGCGGATTCCCAAATTCAGTTTCCATGTTCTTGAGACACTCCAGTCATCCATAAAATAAAGCTCCGATTCATGTCCGAATTTTGGTTTGAAATCAGTTTTGAATTCTACTTCTCCATTGGTAGCATTTACAACAGTTGGAGTAAGTCTATGATAGGTGTATCTGAATCCTGTTTTAATTTGATGATCAGGACTCGGATAATAATCTGCATCAGCTTTAACGGAATAATCTCTTACTCCGGAGTCAACTCCGAATCGGAATGCTTCTTGTCCTCCATTCAAACCGAAATTGTAATCATTGGAAATCAAAGAAACATTTAAAAATAAATTTTCATTGAGAATGTGATTCCAGCGAATTGAACCTGTAGCATTACCATACGGAAGATCTACAGTAAATCCTCTGACCTGATTGGCAAATGTAAATACATCCCTTCCGAAATATCCGCTTAAATAAATTCTGTCTTTATCACTAAACTGATAATTGACTTTCACATTGAGATCATAAAAATAATAATTGGTACCAGCGAAATCGGTCTTATCAATAAATGGTTGAGCGAGATCGAGAGCGTACGTGCGCCTACCCGATATAATGAATGAACTTTTTTCTTTTTGAATAGGACCCTGCACGGTTAGTCTACTTGAAATCAAACCAACGCCACCTTCCATTATATAATTCTGATTATTTCCTTCTTTCATTTGTACATCAATCACTGACGATATTCGACCGCCATAATTTGCCGGCATATTCCCTTTAATCAAGGTATAATTCTTTATGGCATCCGAATTAAAAATACTGAAAAAACCAAAGAGGTGTCCAGTGTTGTAAACAATAGCTTCATCCAATAAAACTAAATTCTGATCTGGACCACCACCTCTTACATAAATACCTGCTGTGCCTTCACTGGCTGATGATACACCTGGTAATAGCTGCAGTGTTTTTAAAAGATCAACTTCCCCCAAAAGTGCAGGCAATTTTTTTACAGTCTCCATCGACATGTCGATAGTACCCATATCTGTGCTTTCAATATTCTTGCGGGGATTGTCTGCAGTCACTTCAACTTCCTGAATGGCCACTCCGGATGTAAGTTCGACATCAAAAAATCGATTACTAATCAGATGAATATTTTTTACTACGGATGTGTAGCCTAAATATGAAAACTGTAAATCATAATTTCCAGAATCCAAAGTAATGGAATAAAAACCATAGGTATTGCTTACGGTGCCAACTGAAGGCTTTGAAACCAAATAAATATTAACACCAATAAGACTTTCGCCAGAACCCAATTCTTTTACATATCCACTTATAGTGAATTTTTGTTGAGAAAAAATGTCTGAGGAAAACAATAAAATGATTAGGGGCATTATAAGCTTCATAAATCTAGTCAAGTCAAATAAAAGGGAAAATTGGTTGATTAACAGATTAAAGCGAAACATGTTTTAAGATAACACCTTGTTTTTTCAATAATCTAAGAATTCCTTGTTCACCATATAAATGGCCTGCACCACAAGTGATAAATGCCGAACCGGATCTTCCTAATTGCATGATTTTATTTAGCATAATTGCATTTCTCTCAAACAACATCAATCGCCGGTATTTGCCAAGCATCTTTCTGCTTGCTTTATAGATTGCCCTGAGATCCTGTGCATGATAATCATCAATCATATTCATATATTTTTTCCTTGATTGATCAATATTTTTTAAAAGATCTCTCAACATTTTTATTTGATCAACCAATTGAATGGAACTGATTAAACTAAAATGTTGATCAAAGTCTTCCAGTCCCACCCGCTCCATGTTTTTAGAAGCAGCCAATTCCCAAAGTTGCTGGTCGAGTGATTTTTCAATATTCATTCCAATCAATTGCAATGAAAGTTGATTGACAAGGACCAATGGATAAACATGGATATAATTTTCGAGATTCAAATGAAAGCGCTGATCACAAAGGGATTTCATTTTAATCCATTGATTGGGTTTTAAATAAGTACTCCAATCTTTATCATCAGGTAAACTGAAATAGGCATTCATTTCAAATTGACCCATTTGATCTAAATTCACTTCTGCTGCGAATACATTGCATTTATCCAGAATAGATAAAAATACCTGATAATGATCTTTGAATAATGTGCTGTTTAAATGAATTGTCCCTAAAAGGTAGGATGTTTGGGAATCCTTAAATTGCAATTGCCATAATAAGCCGGATTCTAAAGCCATATCATTCGAGGTAATTCCGGATTAAAATAAATTAATCAAGTTCTTCTATGTGAATGGGCAATTTGTTTGATGCTTTAACAACTGAAAGATTCATCAGTGTTTTTAAGCGCTCTACCTCTTCTATCTGCGATAATTTTTTGAATAAAAGGGTTTCATAAGACTGAATATCTTTACACACTATTTTCATCATAATATCTGCATCGCCAGTGATGACATAACAATCTATCACTTCATCTATGCTCATGATTTTATCTACAAAGTTCTCCATGGCCCGTGGTTTATTCCAGGCAAGATTTACAAGGACGAAAGTGCTTATAGATAGGTTGACTTTGTTGGGGTTTATTTTGGCATGATAGCTTTGAATAATCTCCAATTGCTCGAGCTTTTTCACCCTTTCCAGAGTTGGTGCAGGAGATAGTCCAATTTTCTTGGACAGCTCTAGATTGGTTATTTTGCTATTCTCCTGAAGCAGGTTTAAGATTTTGACATCCGTTTTATCCAGTTTATCCGCCATAAACTAAGTTTTAAATAATAATTTGGAAATAGATGATTTCGATTAGCTAAGATAGAATTATATTCTGAATTCCATCCAAATTCTGAGAAATATTTTTTGGGACTGACGGCCGACGGCCGACCATTGACCACCGAAAGGGGAAAGTTGGCAAAAAGCAATGGGCAATTGGCAAGAAGAATGGGGAAAGAGGCAATTGGTAAGAAGCAATTGGCAAATTAAAAAAACAATTACTGCCATCCAGGCAAACGGGCGCAATTTTAAATTCTCAAGGGAATCTCTAAAATCGCTTAGACGAGGCTTGCCTCCGAAAGCTTTCGGAGTTAAGCTCCGATTTTACTGCTGTAAATGAGGTGATTAATCCCGATCGCTATCGGGATGCACAACGAAGTATAAGTAGGTTTTTAGAGGTTCCCTTACGGGAATATCCCGAGGCTGGCGTAGTCGCTTGAAATTTTATTTAAAGCAAGAACAAATGCAGCGCTGCGCATTCCTACAATTTTTTTATTTTGATTTCCTGTTTCCCAGATTTGCTGAAAAGAAGTGATCATGGTTTCTTCTAAACCTGAGCGAACAAGATCTATTTCATCAGCACCTTTGGTAAGAAATTCCCGTTCCCTGATTCCAATTTTTTTGGAAGTCATTTTTTCAATTAAACCAACAAAATTTGAATAGGTATTGGAGTCAAATCTTTTTTCCATACGTCCGAATCGCATATGAGAAAGATTTTTCAACCACTCAAAATAAGAAACAGTTACACCACCCGCATTGAGATACATATCCGGGACAATTACGATTCCTTTCTTTAATAATATTTCTTCTGCATCTGCACTAACTGGTCCATTGGCTGCTTCTCCAATAATTTTGGCTTTTATATTTTTTGCATTATCCAAAGTAATTTGATTTTCTAATGCTGCAGGAATTAATATATCACATTCTATTTCCATAGCAGCTTCCTTTGTTTTCAAAGTCTTTGTTCCAGGCATGCCAAGTATGGTTCCATTTTCTTTGCGGAAATTTAGCAGTTCTTCCATATTGATACCTTTCTCACTAAAAATGGATCCTTCGAACTCAGAAACCGCAATAATTTTTATATCACCTTCTTCTTGCATAATAGCTCCAGTAAATGAACCAACATTTCCCATGCCTTGAATGACTACTTTTTTACCAGCAAGGCCTTTTGACAGGCCAATTTTTTTCATTGCGTCAGGTGTATCACATAATTCTCTCAAACCGTAAAATACTCCACGACCAGTAGCTTCATTTCTACCACGTATGCCATTTTGATTTACAGGCTTACCTGTTACACAACCTGCAGCATCAATATCTCCACCTTTGAAAGTCAAAAACGTATCATAAATCCAGGCCATTTCTCTGGGACCGGTACCATAATCAGGTGCAGGTACATCGATACCAGGACCGATGAAATTTTTGCGAATAAGTTCCGAAGTATATCTCCTGGTAATTCTTTCGAGCTGGTCTTCCGTATATTCTTTTGGGTTGATTTTAACGCCACCTTTTGCACCTCCGAATGGCACATCTACTATTGCACATTTATAAGTCATTAATGCAGCTAATGCTTCTACTTCTTCTTTATCAACATTTTCATTATAACGGATTCCACCTTTTGTGGGCAGGCGATGATGGCTGTGCTGGGCTCTGAATGCCTGGATTACTTGAATGTTGTTGCCTATTCGCACTGGAAATTTCATTTCATAAACTGCATTACAAGCTTTGATCTGTTCGAGTACACCTTTGGATATATCCGTATAATTTGCTGCTTTATCAAAATTGCGATTGACACTTTCTAAAAATGTACTGTTACTTGATTTTGTCATTGTTTATTCTTTTTTCGATTTTAGAGATTTTTCTTTCCAGATAAACCAGAAAAAAAGTGATTCCAATAAATACAATTGTGATTACACCATAGACAACATGAATCTTTCCAGTCTCCCTCATAAAGTCACCCGTTTCATTAATTGATAAAAGCAGCAAGAATGACTGCTTTAGAGAATTGAGAACTAAAAAAATGAGATTCATAAATTTGGTGCGAAATTGCGTCTAATTATTAAATTCTAAAAACTAATTTTTAAGCACTTGGTTGAAAGCGTAGATATTAGGCCTGACGTCCGCACTTTCGAAATCTTAAAACTCAAAATATATGTATTGTATTCAATTAAACTCTTTTTCCTCCAATTGGTTTTTAACGCTATCATACCGATAAAGCAAACTAGACATCCATAATCCAATTATCATAAATGCCAAAACTGCCGGATAGAATATAATTCGCAGTGAATTGTCCATGTCATCAGCTCCTATGGCTGGATTGCCGCCATTCCCAGGATGCAAACTATCAGTCAATCTGGGTAATACAAAGATCAATGGAATCACCGCCACCAGCGCAAAAATATTATAAGCAGATGCAATTCTGGCTTTCCTGTCCTTGTCTTCAATGGCAGCCCTGAGTACCAAATAAGACAAATATATTAAGATGGTTAAAG
>JAYVIT010000005.1:0-3353 GCA_043769965.1 Saprospiraceae bacterium | reverse complement strand
TGTACCATACAGAACTAAGACCATAATTACTATAGGTAACCAAGATTTCATTCTCACTTGCACCAAGCTCAATACTCGAAATATTACCAATTGGGAGGGATGCTGTAATTTGAGTACTAAGTGGAGTAGCTGTTTCAGCACCGGTAACTTTGAAAATTCTCCCACTTTCAGTTCCCACAAAAATTGTAGATGATTCTATAGTAAAAGGAGAAACTTTAATATTAGAAGCCATTGAACCTAAACCGGAAATTGTAAAACTACTGATAATGGGAACAGTGTTAATATTTACAATTCTATTAATTGCACTTGCGGATTTAGCAGAATATAAAATGTGCAGATTGTCGTTGTAATCGGTAGGATTAATAAAACTGCCATCAGTGGCAGATTGTAATGTACCAAAGGTTAGCCCTGCATTTCGTGAAATATAATAACTGTTATTTACGTAAGAACTAATTTGAATTTCAGGATTCTTTTGGTCAATAAAACAATAAGCTCCATCGCCGCCTGTAATTTCTTTCACAGTATTAATACCATTTAATTCAAATTTATGAGATCCATTGTCTTGAGCTCCCGCCAAAAAATAACTTTTCATTGCGTCTGGATGAATTGCACATGAATAATATTGAGTTATATTCAGTCCTTTGTTTCGGTCCGAAAATATTGGTGTATTCATGTTCCCAGCATCTGTAGAATAAGAAACACCACCATCATTTCCAACAACAACTTCATTGGGGGCACCAGGCCTAAAAACTATACCATGTTGATCTGCATGCACATAGGAGTAACATGCCCCTGTCCAATAAGAAATAGTACTCCAATTGGCTCCACCATCGGTAGATTTGCTAAGATCAATACCACCAACAATAATAATATTTGGATCGGTTGGATGAACTGCCATAATCAAATCATACCATGCCTGACTGCGTGTAAAATCAGCCGTGGTTGATTCAACACAAGTTTGTTCAATGTACTTTGGTATTTTAACAACAGTCCAACTCGTGCCTCCATTGATTGATTTCTTAAACCAGGATATATCATTGTCTTTAGATGCGATTGCATAAACTACTGCACTATTTGAAGGGGCACAAGCCAATTCGACTCTTTCTTGTGTTGAATTAGCGGGAGTTATATCTTGCCAAGTATCGGCGTTATCAGAAGATTTCAACACTTTCCCTGCAATATTGGATTTCCCTTTTCCCGCGTATATAATTCCATCAGAAGCAATTTCCAAATCGGAAATAAAGCCAGGTTCTTTATTGGTCCAGGTAACACCTCCATCATCAGAGATGTAAATGCCACTAACGGTTCCCGCAATAACTCTGCCATTGGAAGTAACTTGTAACTTTTGAATGGTATTAAAAGCGCCAATATTGGTACTGGATAAATGTGACCATGACAGACCACCATCAATTGTTTTCCAAATTCCGGCACCTTGAACGGCATCAGCATTAAACCATCCTTCACCAGTTCCAACATAAAATATTTGCTTATTTGAAGGATCAAAAGCAATTGATGAAATGGCAATATTTGTCCAAAAATTATCAATTGCCATCCAAGTAGAATTAGCATCAGTAATGTCATTGTTGTACCACAATCCACCCGAAACAGAACCAGCCCATACTTTCTTATTTGTCAAATCATTGGGATCGAACATAATTGCCCGTACTCTACCACCAATATTATTGGGACCGCGTTCAATCCAATTGTTCAACACATCACCGGGTATTCCAGATTTTAAACGTTTAAATTTATCAACCTTTTCCAAAACAGGAAATAGTCTTTCTTTTGGAACAAAACCTAATGCTGGATCCAATGTCATCAAAAAATCGCGCTCATATGCCAAGTCAGGTCTGTCAACCTTAGGTATTCCTTTTAAATCGGTAGGTGTAATACCTTTCCTATTTGAATAGGGATGATTATTAAGGAATTTCTCATAATCCTCTCGCGTTATTTTTTTATCCAGATTTAAAAATTCACTATTTAAAGCAAGCAGGAAAAGACCAAAAACTAAAATGCTGCTTGACAAAATCCATAACTTTTTTTTTGCATTCATAAAATATATTATTAATTAATAAAAATTGAAAGGGGAATTTATTTTTTTGTTGAAACTTCTTATTCATAAGACACAATTGTATCAATCATCGATTCCTTTTTCAACATTTTGACAAAACACCAAATCACCATATAATCATCAAAACAAATATAACAATACAAAAAATACAAATGAAAAATAAATTATTGGAATTAAACAACTTATTGCTATGTACAAGTTGATTGCTATGAATAGTGATGATTAGACTTATGAAAATTATAACTCAAAGATAAGATATAATTAAGCAAAAAAGCTGTCTCAAAATCTCTTTTGAAACAGCCTTTAAAACTAAAAACAAAATGTATATCTAATTATTTTGGAGTATAAACTTCATGAACTACGCGATTACCAGTACCTCCAACATAATAATACCATAATTCAATAATACCTGTAGCAGGATCATAAGTATTACCATGGGTAGGATCAGCAGGATCTCCCATAATAACAGCAGCAGGACCACCGGTTAAAGTAATTGCATAGGTAGTTGGATTAATATTGATGTCCAAATAGTAACCACTTCCACCTAAATCTCCTAATTCAGTTCGACATACAGTTGCACCAAGTGCTACAAGATTCTTGTCTTTATCTATATCACGAGGTCCGTTAACTGGGTGATAGAAAACACCAACGCACCTATATTTTCCAGCAAAGAAGTTTGCAATGGCAACATTGGTAGTATTGTTGTTAACTATTACGCTTCCGTCCATCATAGTAACTACATAAGAAAAAGTCCATGAATCACCAATAAAATCGGCAATTGTTGAGTCAATATCTGTTGCAGGAATTTGAGGATCTGTAGGAAGTACTATACCTTCAATAAGGTTAGCCCAAGTATAATTCAATACTTTTTCAATTTCAGCCTCAGCATTTGCGCCTTCAACTGATACGTTTGCTACCACAACAGAATTGGAATAGGTTGTATCTGAAGAACGTAAATATTGCTTAGTCACTTCTATTGATTTAATTGCAGAACCTTTAGGTACAGTAATATAAATATCAGCAGACGTTGTTAATCCTAATTTGAACGGAATAATGGCAGTAGGCTCAACTAGACCTCCTGTTTTAACTCCATCCGTAACCAAATCTACAGGCTTTTCGCAAGAGATAAATACCGAGAATGTCAGTATTAAAAGCGCAAAGCTTATTATGTTTAATAATTTATTTTTCATAATTTATATGTTTATTATTAAAGATTTGATTTTATCCTTGATCATAGAATAATCAAGGATAAAATATTCAATTTATTTATTCCACCAAACTT
>JAYVIT010000004.1:0-3580 GCA_043769965.1 Saprospiraceae bacterium | reverse complement strand
GATTTAATGCGGACAGATTAAAACCAATTAACATAAATTTTCCATTCATTATTTCCACAGAAAATGTTTCTCAAAATGAAAAATCATTTATAGTAAATCACAATCCTGTCGACAATACAATTTTTATCGAATCAAAGAATGATCCGATTTCAAATATTCAATTCTTTGATCTGAATGGCAAACTCATCAAACATGAAAAAGTAAATCAACAACTCACTTGTAATTTTATAATTAAGGAATTACCAGGTGGTACTTATGTTTTAGTTGTCGAAAGCGATAAAGTGAAAGAATCCTATAAAGTGATTTTGAATTAATTGATATTATTTTCTATCAAGTTTTTATTCACTTAAATTAAATTCTGCAAAATGAAAAAGCAAATCCTTTTTTCGATTCTGTTTCTGGTTTTTGCTTTTGGAGTAAACATTCTGTGTGCACAATCCGGATGTTGGAAACAAGTTGCTGCAGGAGGTACACATACTGTTGCATTAAAGAACGATGGTTCTCTATGGGCCTGGGGTAATAATGCATTTGGTCAACTTGGCGATGGTAGTTTTATAAATAAAAATGCTCCGGTAAGAATTGGAACGGACAATGATTGGCAATTAATTGCTGCAGGTACAACTCATTCAGTTACATTAAAAATTGATGGTACACTTTGGACCTGGGGCAATAATAATCATCATCAACTTGGGGATAGTACAACTACTATTAAAATCATCCCTGTACAAATTGGTATTGATACTAATTGGAATCAAATAGTTACCAAAGGACAACATACCATTGCACTTAAAAATGATGGCACACTTTGGGCCTGGGGATATAATAGTTCAGGTCAATTGGGTGATGGCACCAAAGTGGATAAAATCAGTCCTATACAAATTGGAACTGCAAATGATTGGAAACAGCTTGCTACAGGATTTGCACATTCTCTTGCTATAAAAGTTGATGGCACGTTTTGGGCCTGGGGTGATAATAATTTTGGTCAACTCGGAATTGGAAATAATAATGACAGAACGGCTCCTGTAAAAATTGGAGTAGCCAATGATTGGAATTATGTTGCAGCGGGTGATAATCATTCAGTTGCTATAAAAAATGATGGTACATTATGGTCATGGGGGATTAATATTTCTTACCAATTGGGAGATAGTACCAAGACAAGTAAAAATTCTCCTATTCAAATTGGAACTGCAACGGATTGGAAACAAGTTGCTCCCGGACAATATCATAACATAGCCATAAAAAATGATGGCACGATATGGGCCTGGGGCGAAAATGAATTAGGAGCTCTGGGTGATGGTACAAATACAGACCATAGTATACCAACAAAAATTGGATCAGAAAATGATTGGCAACAAATTTCATCTGGCCAATTTCATTCTACTTCTATTAAAAATGATAATACACTTTGGACCTGGGGTGGAAACTCTGCAGGTCAGATTGGAGATGCAACGAATGCAAATAAAAATATTCCGACATCGATAAGTTGCCAGGTGATTATTTCAACTGAAGATGAATCACAAAATGAAAATTCATTTTTGATTTATCCAAATCCAGTTGATGATGTGATACATATTGAATCGAATATAAATCCCTTAATAAATATTCAACTCTATAATTTGTATGGTAACTTAGTAAGGCAATTTTTAATTCATAATGAAACTTCATACAGCTTTACACTTGATGAACTACCAGCAAGTATTTATTTCCTGACCATTCAAAGTGATAAAGTCAAACAAACATTTAAAGTAATAAAAAAATAAATTGCATTTTTGCGATAAATATGAAAATAGAAATAAACACTTTACATTTGAACCCAATTTTATTATCAACTTTTATCATACAGCCTAAATCCCTAGTCCCCTAAACCCCTAATCTCCTTCCCAACCATGAAACTCACAGCCCTCAAACCTTTACTTTGGACAGTCGATCTCCAGGAAAGCATCGATTTTTATACCGAGATATTGGGTTTTACCTGCGGCGAACGAAATGACGATTGGGTTTGGGCAACCTTGCATAAAGATGATGTGGAAATTATGTTTGCAAAACCAAATGAACAAACTCCATTCGACAATCCTACATTTACCGGATCACTGTATTTTAATACTGACGATGTTGACGCATTGTGGGAAGATCTCAAAGACAAAGCTGCTGTTTGTTATCCCATTGAAAATTTTGATTGGGAGATGAGAGAATTCGCCATCTTTGATAATAATGGTTACATCCTTCAATTTGGTCAACCTGTTTCAGAATTAAAAGAATCAGCTTCCTGATTGATTGCACAGTCGGCTTCTAATAAATAATTTTACTTATTATCATTTCTTAAGTCATAGTTAGAAATTATCTCCAATGAATAGAAAACCATACATTTTCTTTTTTCTTTTACTTGTTGCTTTTGCAGGAACTTCTCAAATTACTCCTGAAATTTATTCCTGGATATTAAACACCACTGGTGATGTAGGCTATAATAATATTCCATCAAATATTCAAAAAGTGCAATATTCGGCTGACAATGTTTATGTCAGCGCGACCTGCATACCTGGCTATGATATTGGTCCCTGGATGGGAAACCCAAATACGCCTATCAATCAAAATTTTGTTTTTAAAATTACCAGGCATCCTGTTGAAAATACAAGCAATGCTATCGTTACCGGACTCGGTCACATTGGTGTGTTCACTAATGGAGTTTCCATTTTCAATCCTAAAGATGGTATGAGTTATAATAACCAAAGAATATGGAATCAAAATGCAATCATAGTTGAAGGTCCTTCTTTTGATGATTGTCTTGGTCATCCTGCTCCTAACGGAGAATATCATCATCATTTAAATCCAACCTGTCTTTACAATGATAGCATTACCGATGTTCATTCTCCAATTATTGGTTTTGCTTTTGATGGTTTCCCGGTTTATGGTGCATTTGCTTATGCTAATATTGATGGCACAGGAGGCATCAAGAGAATGCAAAGCAGTTATAAAAAACGCAACATAACTACAAGAACAACTTTACCAAATGGAACAACAGCAGGTTCAGCAGGACCAAATGTTTCTGCAAATTTTCCGCTTGGATATTATGTAGAAGATTTTGAATTCATTGCCGGTTCAGGAGATTTGGATATACACAATGGACGATTTTGCATCACACCGGATTATCCTCAGGGAATGTATTGTTACTTCGCGACACTGGATGCTAATCTGATTGCAGAATATCCTTATCTGATTGGTCCTACATATTATGGAACAGTTCCCGCTGGCAATACCGGACCTGGGAGTGGACACAATACCATCAATGAGTCCGTAACAACATATAATGGATCTACTAAAACAGTAATTTCAGCTAATGATTTGAACTATTCTCTTTATCCAAATCCCACCAATCAATACTTAAATATTTTGCTTGAAAAAGACATGCCGAATAATTTGCAACTTGAATTGCTCAATAGCCTTGGTCAAAAAGTACATTCGATAAATAACATTCAGCCGACCATTCTGTATACTTTTGATTTGTCACAATATGTAAAAGGGATTTATTTTGTAAAATTGAATTCAGAACTAAAAAGCATTACAACTAAATTAATTTTACATT
>JAYVIT010000003.1:0-2128 GCA_043769965.1 Saprospiraceae bacterium | reverse complement strand
TTTTTTTTTGGATTCATCAGGACTTCATTGCACTAGTATTAATCCAGATTTTACTTCTTCTTCTTCGAAGCCTTTGCTTTTTTATTAAACTCTAATGCAAGCTGAATCCAATAATCCAATTTCTTTTTTGTGTTCAATGATTCGATATCTACAAAAACATATCCTTTCATGATTTTACCTGTGAAGTCCATGGGTTTGCAACCTTCCTTTACTATCACTTCATCAAACAAATCAGGATCGATTCTAACCATCAAACGCTCTTTCTCTACACCAACACACATCTTATCATTCACCATAAAACACAAACCACCAAACATTTTTTTCTCTTCTACCTTTTTATGAGTGAGTGCGATGATCTCTCGTGTTCTGTCTGCAAGTTTTTCGTTGTAGGACATGGGGAAAATTGTTTAATTGTTTGATTGCCTGCCTACCGTAGGTAGGTTTTATTGCTAAATTGTTAGATGTTATATGTTTTGTGTTATATGTTAAATTGATTAATTGTTTAATGGTTAAAGGATTGTTTGAAACTTGGTTGTATGCGATTATTCGATGATTGTTCAAAAGCATATCCAATTTCGATTAGTGCTGCTTCACTATATGCTTTGCCGAGGAATGAAATACCAACCGGCAATTCATTTACATTTCCCATTGGTATGGTGATTGAAGGATAACCACAAACTGCGGCCGGACTATAAACACCATAGCCTGTAAAAAAATCTCCATTCATAAAATCAATACACCAGGGAAATCCATTTGCCGGACCACAAAAAGCATCCAATTGATTGTCATCAAAAAATTTATTATAAAATGCTCTTGCTTCCGCATACTTGATGGTAATATCAATATACTCTTTGCTCTCGAGATTATCTTTTATCTGTGACAGATCCAGTATTTCCTGTTTAAAGTGAGGCATCACTATTAATTCATTTTGTTTATTAAATTTTATTACATCCTCCAGCGATTTAACAGCTGCATTTGTTGAAGCAAGATATTTATTTAGACCATCTTTAAATTCATATTGCATCAATAGGAATTCGTCTTTAACAATTTTATTAAATGGTTCGATGAATTCCAATTCAACAATCGTAGCGCCTTTGCTTTTCATTTGTTCTATTGCTTTTTTGAACAAGCCATCTATCGCTTCATGTTTTTGTAAAAATGTTTTTTCCACACCAATCAGCTTTCCCATCAGTCCATTGCTATTGAGAAACTGTGAGTAGTCTTGCTTTATTCTCGATCTGTTTTCATGTGTAGCATTGTCACTCTGATCAAAACATGCAAGCACTCCAAGTAATATCGCTGCATCCTGAACAGTCCTTGCCATAGGTCCTGCAGTATCCTGTGTTTTCGAAATGGGAATAATGCCCGAGCGACTTACCAAACCAACAGTTGGTTTGATACCTACAAGACTATTCATAGAAGCCGGACAAGCAATGGATCCATCAGTTTCTGTTCCCACTGCAACCACGCAAAGATTAGCAGCAATGGCGGCGGCAGAACCTGAACTCGAACCACAAGGACTGCGATCGAGTACATAAGGATTTTTTGTTTGTCCACCTCGGCTGCTCCATCCACTAGCAGATCTCGTCGAACGAAAATTGGCCCATTCACTCAAATTGGTTTTACCTAAAATCACAGCACCGGCTTCGCGAAGTTGCTTTATAATAAATGCATCTTTTGTTGCCTTATGATTCAACAGCGCAAGTGAACCAGCGGTCGTCATCATTTGATCAGCGGTATCTATATTATCCTTCACCAAAACCGGAATGCCATGCAGCATACTTCTGAGTTTACCAGCTTTGCGTTCTTCATCCATTTGTTTGGCTATAGAAATTGCATCAGGATTTAATTCTATGATGGCATTGATTGTAGGACCATTTTTATCAATTTCAGTAATCCTTTTCAGATACCAAGTGATTAGTTGTTCTGAGGATAATTTGCCAGCGGCCATTAAATTCTGTAATTCTGAAATTGTGATTTCTTTAAAATCTAAAGGATCCAAAAATGAATTGTCAGTATTTTTTTGTTTTGTTAAATCAAAAAATGGAAAATCATTTGCTGATGGTAAAAGTTGAAATCCAGCAATGCTAATTGATGAATTAAAAATAAATTTTCTTCTTTTCATAGA
>JAYVIT010000002.1:0-9403 GCA_043769965.1 Saprospiraceae bacterium | reverse complement strand
GGAATGTGATACATACATGCCAAAGCCTGTACATCACCCACTCTTTTCAATTTCACATTGCGCTCCCCATCTTGAGTAGGTTCATCAGTATATGTTGGAATCAATTTGCGATCTGGTTTTGGAATTTTTGAAAAATATTCATGCACCAACCAAATTGTTTTCTTTTCATCAATTTTACCGGCAACCATCAATACCGCATTATCTGGTTGATAGTATTTTTTATAGAAGGCCTGCAATCTCTCGATAGGAACTTTTTCAATGTCTGCTCTTGCACCGATAGTTGATTTGCCATAGTTGTGCCACAAAAAGCCAGTGGATAAAACCCTTTCCATTAATACTCCTGATGGATCATTTTCACCACTTTCGAATTCATTGCGTACTACAGACATTTCTGTATCAAGATCTTTTTTATCTATTCGTGAATTGACCATTCTGTCTGATTCGAGATCTAATGCCCAATTCAGATTTTCATCTGTGGCATTAAATGTTTCAAAATAATTGGTTCTGTCATACCAGGTAGTTCCATTTGGTCTTGCACCATGTTTGGATAATTCATTGGGTATGGATGAAGCATCCGGACGCTTTTTGGTTCCTTTAAAAACCATGTGTTCAAGAAGATGAGCCATCCCAGACTCACCATATCCTTCATGGCGTGAACCCACTTTATAAGTGACGTTGACCGTAATAGTTTGTTTGGAAATATCAGGATACAAAAGCACCTGAAGCCCATTGGATAAAAAGTACTCCGTGATCCCTTCAACAGAAGCGCCCTTGGTGACACTTGGTGGAAGATTATTGTAATTCGGAATCGCCGTTGCAGATTTTGCAGGAACGGATTTTGATTTTTTCTTCGTACCCTGTGCCTGGTGGATACCCGGCATTATAAATAAGGCTAAAACAATGATTGATAATAATTTACGCATAGATTATGGTTTAATTTTTAAATAATGTACTGAGAATTTGCTTCAACTGTAAGACAAAGATAATTATTTTCTACGAAACTATTCGTAGTTCAGATTTGATTGAACTTATTTTTTTGTGAAATACCAAGTCCAAATAGTGCAAAATCATATTTAACAGGATCTAATGGATCTAGCTTTGAACAAAATTGAGACAGTTCTAAAACGGCTTTCCAGTCAGATTGTTCACGTTTGAGCATTCCTAATTGTCTGGCAATTTTCCCGACGTGAACATCAAGGGGCATTAATAATTGTGAGGGCTTTATTTGTCGCCAGATTCCAAAATCGACTCCATTAATATCTCTTCGTACCATCCATCTCAGGAACATCAATAATCGTTTGCACCTGGAATTGTTTTCCGGAGTTGAAATGTGTTTTAAACTGCGGCGTGGTGAATTTGCATACTTGATAAACACATTTCGGAAATGAATCAAAGCCGGAGCCACATTTTTATCTTCTTCGCTCAAGCCAGAACTAAATGCAGATTCCAAAGATTCATGATCCGCATAATAGTTTTGAAAAAACTCCAAAAAGTAAATAGCATCTTCTCCATTAAATGTACGGTGAACGAATTTTTCAAATCGTGCTCTATCCACATCATTGTGGTTTTTTATAAAATCATAGGGAGAGCTATCCATTAATTCTGTGAGCCGTCTCCCGCTTGATAGGATTGATTTGCGATTACCCCAGGCTAAGAGTGCGATCCATAAACCAATAATCTCAATGTCTTGTTTTAGGGAGAATTGATGCGGAATCGAAATAGGATCGTCTTGAATAAATGAAAGATTACTGTACCTATTACATTCAGAATCCAGATACTGCTTTAAATTTTCTAATTTCAAAAAAGGTGCTTAATTTATTAGTTAATACTCAATAGCAAATATTGCAAAATAATCGGAGCACATAAAAATAGCATTTTTATTTCAGATTCCATGTATTAAATCAATGGAATGCTATCTTCAATAAGGAAATCCCGGCATAGAAAAAAAATTATTGAGATTCATTGACAATCAGAAAATATTTTTGTACAAAGTCGGCAACTCTAGAGTTGCCGACTTTTAGGATTTCTTATTTTCTACTATCTTCTATAACCATCCTAATTATGAGAATTTGTCATCTAACTCTGATTGAACATATTTAATTAAAAACAACTAACTTTGTCCTTGAAATGAAAGAAATCAATTTGCATATTGACCAAATTAATTTGCTGTGCGCCACCAATAAGGTTAGGTCGCTCTTCGCATTTGGATCTGTTACCACGGACAAATTTTGTTCTGACAGTGATATTGATTTAATTGTAGATATTGACGAGAAAGATCCACTTTCATACTCTGATTATTATTTCAGTTTGAAATCACAACTCGAAATATTATTCAAAAGACATATTGACCTATTGGAACACAAAGCAATCAAAAACCCTTATTTGAAGCAGCAGATTGACCAGAGCAAAGTGCGCATTTATGGAAAATGATATCAAGGTTTGGTTGAACGATATTAAACAATCGATTCAAGAAATTAACCAGTTTCAACCGAATAAAAAGGATTTCTTTGAATTTCAAAAGGACCTAAAAACGAAAAGAGCCATTGAGCGAAATATTGAAATTATTGGAGAAGCTGTAAATAGAATTTTAAAACTAAAATCTGATTTTCAAATAACAAATGCGAGGAAGATAGTTGATACTAGAAATAGAATCAGTCATGGTTATGATAGTGTTTCTGATGAAATTATCTGGTCTATAATTGTTCGTGATATATCCAACTTAGAAAAAGAAATTGATCTACTTCTTGACTCTATTTAGTTCCACTCAGTCTGATTCTCGACAAATCAAATACACTATTGAATGTTTATTGGTATTTCTGCTAGCTATCTGCAAAACAAATAACAAAACATGCGGCTAACTTAAAATATCCTGATAGATTTTTCATAAGCTGATAGTTATGAAATAGTCAACGAATGAATTTCAAGATAGTGATTTTATCACCGTACCAATGTCACATCTCCCTTCTTTACCACTTCCGATCCATCAATTCGCAGGGCTTTCAAATAATAAACAAAAACTCCAGGATTCAATTTTTCGCCTTTCATACTTCCATCCCAACCGGCTTGCAAATCATTCACCTGAAAATTGTGATTTTCAAATACCAATTCTCCCCAACGGTTGTAAATGCTGAAGATTGAAACTTCCTGAATACTTTCTCCTCCAATAACAACTAATCTGTCATTGATCTGGTCCCCATTTGGTGAAAATGCATTAGGTATGTAAAGATCTGTGTTGTTATCAACTACTATTTTGACTTTCGCTATCAATTCGCAATCATATTCATTGGTAAAAATAACTTCGTATTCAATATCTCTGAGCGGTTGTACTTCGGGATGCAGACAATCTGTACAATTCAAACCTGTAGCCGGTGACCATTGAATTGTGGTTGGTATAAAATTGAGCAATGGATCGAAGACGATTATTTCTCCAAGCTTGATTTTTATTTCTGCAATGAGATTGCTTTGCAATTGCAATGGCTGAAATAAAGTTACCGTGTATGTTTCAATACACCCCAGCGAATCCTTCAGGTATAACGTATAGTTGCCGGGTATGAGTTGGTCAAATATATTTTCATCTGAATAATTGTTCTGGTTGATTGCAAATTTAAAATCTGGAATACCCCGCAATGGATTCAAAATGATCCTGCCATTATCATCCTGAAAGCATAAAATAGAATCTATAGTAAGTGTGGCCAGTACCGTATCGATAAACAATTGCGTTTTAATAATACTGTCACATCCAAATGCTGTGGCCAAGGTATCAATATAAATTCCTGTGCGATCATAGCGCTTATTCTCAACCATTACTGACTGACCCTTGCACAAACTATGATTTTGAATTTCTGAAAATATTGCGTTGACGATGAGATGAGTATTAATAACACTATCACAACTTCTTAGAGTCTGAAGACTGTCGATATAATCTCCCGTTACATTATATGTATTATTGCCCACGCGTATAGCATCTCCCTGACAAATGGATAAATTCTGATTCTTTTGATATACCGGATTCACTACCAGATTTGTTATGATGATGCTGTCGCAGGATTTAATACTTTGAAGTGTGTCAATGAAATTTCCACTAACCGTATATTTCTTTGTTCCAACAATGATTTCCTCTCCATCGCAAATCACTTGTGGATTGTTTATCGAAAATTCAGGATTGACTACCAGATCAGTGATTATTATACTATCGCAGCAAAACTGATTTTTAAATTGATTGGTAAAAACACCTGTTGAAGAATATTTATCAGAACCAACCTGCACAAATTCGCCCTGACACAATTTTACTTTTTGGGTATCTAAAGAAAAAATCATTTCATCGATAACTTCAAATTGCAATGAATCCGAAACGCAACCAAACTCATCTCTTGCTATGATTTGATGTTTACCCGGAGATAAATTATTAAACAATCCGTCTGAGGTCCATGATAAATTGTCGAGAGAATAATAATAGAATGGAATTGATCCGGTAGCATTAACACTGATGTATGGATTGGGCGTACAACAATTCAATTTCAATTGCGATGAATCGAGTTGAATTGAAATCTTATTTATAACACTATTGATTTGAACAATCTTATTAATACTGCATGATGTTTGATCTTTAATTTCTATCGTGTAACTGCCAGGCAACAGTTTATCAAATACTCCGACCGTTTGCCAGATTCCATTGTTGATTCGGTATTCATAAGGTGGAATGCCATCCAATGCAGTTATCACAATTCTTCCTGAATCTTTGCAATTGAGCGCCTGTATCAAAAGAAGACTATCCCGCAATCTATGTTGGTAACCTGTAACTTTGATTATTTCTGACAGCAAACAATTGCCAATCTTCGCATACAAAGTATAAGTACCTGGATTTCCAATTTGAAAAATATTTTCGCGGGTATAATATTTTCCATCTATAGAATACGTCACTGAAGTATCTCCAATATTACTAAGTATCCTCAATAATGCACCAGAAAACGAACCACAGCTATCATTTAAAGTCAATTCGTATTTCAAGTCTGGTACTTTTACAAAAACAGTAAAGGTATCTAGATAACTAAATCCACAAAAATCGGTTTGCTCCAGAAAATATGTAGTCGTTGTGTCTGGTTTAAATATTGGATTATTTATATCGGTGCGATTGATGCCTTTGGATGGCAACCAATTGTACTTATTAAATTTCTTTGCGGCTGTAATCTGGATTGCTTCGCCTTTGCAGATTGTATAATCATCCAACTTATTTACAGTTGTTGCATAGTTGTAACAAATTTGTTGTACATTGATGGATGCCCCTGTAGCCGCAGTAAATCCAAAATACACATTGGGGTCTCCATTAAAAATCGTATTCACAATATCTCCTGTATAGCGCAGTTTGAAAATACAATCCACATACACTTCTATAGTCTTCGTATTTGCATTCCAGCGAATGAGCACTTTATGAAAATTGCAATCTTCTGCATTTCTGTTGAGTGGTAAAATGCCAACCGGTCCGGCGAGATTTTCCACAAAAAAATGACTGACGACTCCGTTTTTCATTATTGCCACATGATCATAGACCGGATCTTTATACTGCGAGTTTTCATAGGTATCAAATTCGATGTCAAGGCTTGGTGAGATGCCCTGATATCCTAGACCGCCACCTGCCACTCCAATAGAAGTTGATATGGGTTGAAATACAAAAGCAATTCCATCTGCACCATTCTCATCAATGCAACCTAGATTCATATCAAAATACACATCAAAACTTTCATTCAGATTCGCTTTTTGTTCATACCAAACTGAACCTGCCTGTGCTGCCAATGCCTGAGTCAGTATGTAACAATCATTGCCAAGTGACATGGCATCCCTGTTTACCCTGAAACTATCATTGCCAACTATTTTGCAACTATCCGGTACAATGACATCAATTATCTTTTCACATAAATTCGCATCTGTTACAGTAATGGTATAGTTGCCTGCCAACAAAAGTTGAAAATATGGATCGGTTTGCGAAAATGTACGATTGCTAATTTGATATGAATATGGAGTCGTGCCACCGCTTACTTTTAAAGTGATGGTTCCATCGCTTAAACAGTGCGTTGGAGTAATTGAATCTACAGAAATATTTATAGCGGAATATGAATTAAAATTGATAGTCTGGCTATTGTTACTCAGAAAAAAATCGGATTGGTTATCTGGATTACCTAATGTAACAATTAATGTGTGATTCCCAACAGTAAGCGGAAGGCAAGGTACTAATATGTTTGCAGATTGATTGGGATTCAGATTTCCACTCCACAAAAATCCTGGCTGTGGAATTCCGTCAAGTGTGTAATCTATAAAAATCGAAGTAAAACTTTTTAGTCCTTCATTTCGAATAGTAAGTTTTGCACAAATCATATCACTACAAACATCATCCAAACTCAAATCCAAAATTGCAGCATCGTAATCTCCGACTTGCATACATCCTTTTGATTGAATCAAAGAACTTCTTCGCGTTTCCAAAGCAGCAATCATCCGCATGCGCTGTCCATTTGTAAAATGCACGGGACCACATGATGTATAATCCATGTAATTGCTGTTGTCATCGGGCAGATCTGGTACATCAGTGTTACATGAATTCGTATTGCAAGCAGCGAATGATGGCGAATTATCAGGAGGCGTATCACAAACCTGATCACCATCTAATAAACAATCCGCATTGGTACAACCACCATTGAAAGTATGATTGAGAGAAAAGTAATGCCCGATTTCATGCGCGGTAATCGCAGTACCGCCAACTGAATTCCAATAACGGCTCTCCTGCACTACACCATCAACCGTGCAAGGTGCTCCGGGGAAATACGCGTATCCTGCAAGACCACAACCAAAATTTGCATTAAACAAATCAGTCACCAACCAGACATTTATGTATTGACGGCAATCCCAGTTGGACAGCGTTTTAATTTGAAGATCATTGGACGGGTTGGTTCCCGGTTTGCACATGGTGTCATTTACAATTGGACTTTCATTACGGGTGATACCATTGGTTGGTTGACCATTAGGATCTCTTCGTGCGAGACAAAACTGAATGCCAACATCTACACCTGTTGCAGTTTTGTAGGGACCACTATTGGAAAAGGCTTGGTTTAAATAATCTAATCCTTGTTCCACCTGAAGATTGGTCAGATTATTTCCCTGTCCAATAGGAGTGCCTGGTGGAGAGATTAAGTGTACTACTACCGGTAGTGTATAAATTGCTTTTGCCCGGCTTTTTGTTTTTTGTTTGTAATACGATAAGGAGTAGTTGTAGATGTCCTGATTGAGTTCATTGACCGCTTTTCTGTAGCTGGCATCAGAGTTTATTCGGTCCAGATGTACTTCATCAAAGGCGCAGGTCCATTGTCCATTGACATTAATGCTATGTAAAGCAATAATTAAAATCAGTAAAAATCCAATTCTGGTTGTCATATGTCAGTCCGAAGGTGTTTGAATATTTAAGGAAACCTCTAAAAACCGCTTATACTGCGTTACGCAATTTTTTTAAACTCTTTATTTACATCAGTAAACTCATCGTTTAAAAAAATTGCAAGCCTTGTCTAAGCGGTTTTTAGAGGTTCCCTTTGAAGAAGCATGGCCAGTTCTTCTTCAATTCTCGTATCAAATATAAGGATAAGATTTGAGAAGGAGGAAAATAAATTTACCTCAAAATATCATTTTCTAAAATGATACAAAAAGCTAACTGAATAAAATTTAGTCTATTAAGTACCTAAATAACAACTTTAATTAGATTTAATTTAAGGCCTCATTACAATAATTCGTTGCATAATTTTTCTTTGATCCAGAATCAACTCAATAAAATAACTGCCTGAGTACAGAAAATCAATATCAAACAAACTTTCACTCTTGTTGGTTTGCTTTGTTTTTAATAATTGCCCTTGCATAGTATAGAGTTTCCAACTATTCACTAGCTCAGGCTTGGATATCACAATGTGATTGGAAGACGGTTGGGGATAAATAAAAAGTGAGTCTTTACTAATCTCATCATCAGTAGCAACCGGATTTACGTAAATTCTAATCTTCTGAGAATTCAGTGGAATAATTGTTCCATCATTCAGATATAACTTACCATTACATACTTTCAAATCATAATATGCATATGGAAAATTTCCCATGATTTTACGCTGAATTGTAAATGCCCAATTCACCTCTGTACTGGCCTGTTCATCCTTTTTAGTTTTATTAAAATAGACTGCTTTAATTGCAGACTTATCAAAAGGATCTTTAGCATTTTCAATATAACTGAAGGATTTAACTACTGTATCCTGCCATATAGACTTAGGGGTTAATGAAAAATTGTTTATTAACTCAGGATCTAATGGAATCTCAAATGAAATTCCCTGAAAATTTTTCACTGGGGCGTCCAGAGTAATTTGAAAAGTAATGAATGCCTTGAGTATTGAATCATTCTTGGTTATTTTCCAAGTAAAATCATCACCCTCATCACAAGAAATTGGATTTGGAACCGGATTTCCATGTTTAAAGTCATGATATATTTTTAAGGGCTCCAAATCGATTTCATTGATAATTGCATCTCCGTTTGCATCTGCATATTTATAATTCAAACCATTGGCAAAATTTTTAGACCAGCTAAGCGATTCCTGCCCTTTCCAGATCCAAACATTTTTTCTATTAGTTTCAATTTCCAGATATCCTTTAAAAATGTTTACCGCATCAAGGTAATTTACGATTCTATCATTGTTTGTGTCTCCTGTCCAAACGCAATCATTTGTACAATGACTATTGCTACAACTATTTTTAAAACCAGAAGCATACAAGCTATGCATTTGATCTATTTGATCATAAGCTACATTGACATTTTGAATATGATTTGAATCCGGATCATTGTGATAAATGTAAGTGAGTTCCAAAACGGCATTCTGATTATAATCCAAATCTCCAATTGCCGCAACATTAAACAATCGTTGATCTCCGATAGTCCATTTTAATGCATACATTGACCAGCCATTTTTATCATTTGGATTATCTGAGTATGTATGTTTTGCTGGAAGTCCAGTCACTATATTTTTAAGAGGGTTATTCTTGCCATAAAAACCATCAAAAAAATAAAAATAATCTATCGGTGAATTTGGATAATATGGTGGTGGACTGTTAGGGTCGCCATTCATACAAACGTACAAGTCCCGATTTAAAAATACCAGCGATTGCACCGGAGGATGATCTCCATAAGCAAGAACTCCCTGTGGACATTTACCTTGTAGATCTCCATCTATTGAATCTGCATTATACCAAAAAGAAGCATTTTTAACTGGTATTGAACCAACATAATCATCCATGTAACAGCCTAAATCAGGATCAATAAAAATTGCAGCACGTAACTCTTTGATTTTAAATTTACTTTTATTTGCAATCTTATACGAACAGAAAAAACTTT
>JAYVIT010000001.1:0-7403 GCA_043769965.1 Saprospiraceae bacterium | reverse complement strand
ATTAACCATAAATAAAGTTGATCATTCAACTTAAAATCACCCAAAGTGCTAGATAGAAATATTCGAGATATCAGTTGAGAAAATATAAAGATCAGAATCGAAAAAATAATCTGGAATGCAGTAATGATTGAATTAAATTTTTCTGGGTTAGTAAATTTAAGAATTAATAAATAAAAAATATTCACCAGAAAGACAGTAAAAACGACGACCATTGTGGATATGGGTATAAAGAGCATACTAGCCCATATGCCTCTAGAAATGCCTATCGCAACCAAACCCGGCAGTAACATCGGTATTGCCAATTTTGAGAGATAGATTAATGTATGCAGTAATCGTGATATGAGCAATGTGCTATTGTTGATCGGTTTTGGCAATAAAGTATAGTTATCTCTAAGATCAAACAAGACACTCGTAAAATTTATAATTATAAGGATTGCGAACAGAAATAAGAATGATGAGAAATAAAAGGTTAATCTTGTGATGTCATCAGATATAATAAAAAATGCAAGATAAGATGCACCCAATATAAAAGATACAACCATTGAAATTGCAGTGGCATCGGACAAGCTGCCTTCTTTTCTTTTGTAATTATAAAATCCTGCGGATGTCCGGTTGTCAATTATTAATTTAGTTTTTAAAATCGATCTCAACTGGAAAATATTTACACCAAGCTTTTCATACCATGATGATCCAAGCATCGTCAACCAGAAAAGAAATTTATCTATCGAATTCATTTTCTTATCTATTTACGGATTGCATACATGATCCGGTCAGTTTTGTCATCAAGTGGACTTCTATCTGTTAATTTTGTAAAAATTTGTTCTAGACTTGTGTTGCCTGATTGTTCTTTGAGTTCGGCAAAGGAACCATCCGCAATTACTTTACCATCATCGATTAAAATGATCCGGTCACTAACTCTTTCTACAATATCCATCATATGGCTGCAGTAGAAAATCGTCTTTCCTTCTTTGGACAAACGACTGATTAATTCTTTGATCATGATCACACTGTTGGCGTCAAGTCCGCTTAAAGGTTCATCGAGTATTATAATTTCAGGATTATGAATTAGAGCAGAAGCAATGAGCACTTTTTGTTTCATTCCCTTACTGAAACTATCCATGCGATCATGAAGATTGGCTGACAAACCAAATGCACCAATTAAATTTTCAATCTTATTTTGAGTTGTTTCTTGTGGCAGACTATATAGATCTCCAACTAATGATAGATACTCAATGGGAGTTAGTACGTCATACAATTCCGCAGTCTCAGGAACATATCCAAACAGACTTTTTATTTTTAAGCTGTCAGTCTTTAGATCCATACCTTTTATGGTCACCGTCCCTGTGTAGTCCGTGATCAATCCGCAGAGTATTTTTACAGTAGTACTTTTTCCTGCGCCATTTGGACCTATGTATCCAATGACCTGTCCTGGATAAATATCAAAACTGATACCTTTTAATACGTCTTTTCTCCAGTAGCTTTTGAAAAGGTCTTTGATGCTAATAATTGGGTGCATTGGGGAGAAAGTTTAAATTGAATATTGAGAAGTTAATAGTCATCAGTCATCAGTCATCAGTCGGTCGGCGGTCGGCGGTCGGCGGTCGGCAGTCAATTTAGTCCGGTAAGTTAAGACTAAACTGGAATTTAACCCCAACTTCCAAAAACACCTTTGACTCTAAGTAACTGGTTATCAGTTCAAAACACTTTTTTAAGAAAAATCACCAAAACGATAAAATTGGAATAATTTTTGTATTATAATTATCTATAATATATATTTACTTTATTCTCAAAAGAAAACTCGCTAAAATGAACTCAAAATCGATTTCCCTTTTCGTCTTGTTTGGTCTCTTCATTTACCTGACTTCTTGCTCCAAAAATGATAACCCTACTCCAGATCCGGATCCAAAGCCAGATCCCATTGATACCACAACCATTATCGATACGACTGTCATTGACACCACGACTCATATCGATACGAATTCAAACAACTCCAAATTGACCTTTCCAACTACTTTTATTTTTAAAAATACGGTGATTGCTGAGACGGAATACTATCAGATCTTGCAAAATGGAAGACTTAAAGTGAATGAACCTTATTATATGCGATATTCCAAAAATCTGCTTCAATCTTCAATTAAGGATGATCATGGTCTGCCTTTTAAGGAGATTCAAATTGTGAGTAGTGATAAATTAACCATAATCTATAAAGACAACAGTGTTGCTGCTAACCTTTTATATACACTGAAGAACAGCAAAGATGTTTTTCTAAACGCTTCAGGATATTTAGGTACACTTAGCTCGGATAATTCAATATTCAATTTAAATCTAAGTCCTTATACCTATTCAAATATATCCAACAGGCCGATGTATCCGCGTCTCTATTTGTGTATAAGTCATAATCCGGATAAAAATCAAACTATGGATTTTTTGGGAAAGTCACAAGGTTTGCAGACCGGCGATACTTTGGCAGTAAATTTCTCCCTAATGGTCTATCAAAAGAAATAGAATTTCCATTATTCACAATTTAATAAAAGTATTAGTTGCATTGCAAACGCAATGCAACTAATTCCTTTTGGTTCAATTCTTTTCAAGTTCAACAAAATCTTGTCGAACGGGCAAAAAGCAATCAATGACTTTGCATTCAGTCAATGCTTTGGCGGAATGTGGAACATTAGCAGGTATAAACGCACACATACCAGTAGTTAACAACTTGATTTCTCCTGCCAAATTGAATTCCAATTCACCTTCAATAACATGGGTCCATTGTTCATGGATATGACTGTGCTCTGCAACTACACATCCGCGGTCTAAAGTAACATGGGCAAAGCTTAACTGATCAGAGTGATGCAAAGCTGCATGGATACCTTCCCAGATATCTACTTTCTGTTTTGAATTAAAATCAATGTATGGCATTTGATTTTATCATTATTTTTTGTAAAAATAAATCAAAGCTGTCTATCGAGCCTAAACTATTTTTGAAAATCAAATTCCATTTTCCATTTTATTTATGCTATGTCTTTATCAAAAGTGTGTATAACAAATTGCACTTAGCCGCTGCTTTAATAAATTTCTGGATCATGTGCCAAGCATTACTTTTTATAAAGCACATCCATTAATAACATGGATACTCACTGCCGTTCGGTATGACAGCATTCAAATAAAAAGAGGAAAGGGAAAGACACGCCATGGCGTGTCTTTCCCTTTCCTTCCCTTCCTTCCCAAAAACAATATGTCATTCCGAACGGCAGTGAGGAATCTTGAAAAAATGGACTAGTAAATAGTGCAATTTATTATACACACTTATCAAACTATGGTTAGTTTGTAATTAGTATATTTACGAACTAATACAACACAGTTAAATGATCCAATGGCGAGGTAAAGATTCTCCGACGATTCTGGTTTTTATTGCATCAGCATTGATTCTTATTATTCATCACGTATACGCCTACACCGGTCATTATGGTTATGATGATCTGCACTATGCGAGACTGGCTAACGATTTGATGAATGGCCATATGGATTTTAATGATCACTATTCGTTTCGTTGGCCCATTCTGATTCTAACTGCATTATCTTTTAAAGTATTTGGCATTAATGATTTCGCAGCGGCAATTCCTTCGTTATTCGTTGGTATCTGTACACAGTATTTGGTTTACACCATAATAAAGCCTTATGGAATTAAAGCATTAATCATTGGGCTTGGATTAACTGCATTGGATGGTTGGAGTTTGCATTATTCAGATAAGATCATGCCTGATATTTATATTAATCTGGCTGTGATGCTTGTGGTATATTTCATTTATAGGTTTAAGTTTTCGCTTCAAAGTAAAAATGTAAGGTGGTGTGCATTTGGTTTAGCCGCTTCATTTCTATTCGGCTTCATGGCTAAAGAAAGCATGCTACTGGTTTTACCTTTGTTGGCTTATTTGTTTGTCGTAGATTTTTTCTTGAAACGGGATCTGCAGTTTTGGAAATGGTCGTTTCTGTTTGCAGTACTCTTTTTTGTGTTGTATTTTGGATTGATAGCCGTTTTGACTGGTTCGGCAGGACAACGATTTACGGCAATTCTTCAAAACCCATATCTTAGTTTATGCAGTTATAGTGTGCAATCATTGAGTTTTCTGATTAAGAGAATCAGTTATCAGTTTTTAGCATTGCTAATTAATACTGGATTATTTGTTGCACCTGGAATAGTATTGCTCTGTCTTTTTAGAAATTGGAACAAACAGTTTTTACTATTCAAAGATGAATTTGGATTTTTCGGAATAGTTGTGTTATTGCTTTTGTTTTCGTGCAATTTTATGAGTGCATCAATGACGAGTTACAATCCACTTTGTCTGGATCCAAGACACTATATGTTTTTAATTCCGATTTCGGCAATTATGGCATCGCGTTTCCTTTCTGAAAAATTAGAAAACAATAAATTGAATCAGGCATTGGTATTATTGTTTTTATTTTTAGCTGTAGTCAGTTATTTAAATTCCGAACACGAATTCAAGTTTCTTTATTTACCGCTTTTGTTTTTATTTCTTCTGAATGCCTTGTTATTTAAAAATAAAATATTTAAAATAATTTTTCAATTTTTATTTGTCGCAATACTTTTCTTAAAACTTTTTGATAAAATCCGATTTGCAAAAGAACTGGACTATGCAACTCAGAAACAAGTTGTGATGGATCAATTTGTTTCAACCACAAAAAATGCCTATGTGATTACGGATATTGTTCAGAAAAGGCTAGGGGAATACTATAATGGTTTTAGTAAAAATGGTTCGCTTCAGTTTTTAAAGTTCGACGATTTTCAACCAGACACATTGGATAAAAAGAAAGAGCTATATATTCTACTTAATAAATACACCCAGCAACTTTCTAATTTGAATGCGGAAGATCTGCCTTACTATGCTTTGAATGTGGATTCATCTGTTCTTATTTTTCAGGAGGAAAAAATACAACTCTCGATCTACAAATTAAATCAGATTTCAATTCCATCAATTGTTTCAGAATTTAAAACGGACTTTGAAGTTTTAACTGATTCGAATGTCAAATTAATCAGCAATCAAATAAAATTATCTGGAGAACATTCAAATAAAATCGAAGAGTATTCTTATACTTATCAGTATCCACTTGACAGTATTCATTTTGAATCTGATCAAAAATTACTAATTCAGTTGAAGATTGCTTTTTGGAAAGATCTTCCTTCGAAAGCAAGTATTATAATTTCTATGGATGAAAATACAACTCCATATATCTACCAATCCAATTCCTGCGATCATTATGTAAAAGCATTTTCGAATTGGAATCAGGCAGAAGTTTCTTTTGTTGTAGAGTCATCCAAAATAAAACCAGCATCTAACTTAAAAATTTACATCTGGAATCCGGAGAAAAAAGAAATGTATATGGATGATTTTGAAGTCAAGCTTTCAATCATTAGATAGCTTGAAGCTGAAAAATTTCTTTATTGATTGTGCTTTAGTTGCAAGTTGCAAACTTGCAACAACTAATAATGCAAGTTGCAAACTTGCAACTACTAATAATGTTCGTAGTTGCCTGCAGCAGGTGTGCAAACGTGCAACAACATAAAATTGTGAGTTGAAAATTTGCAACAGTTTAGTTTTAAATTGCCCATTGCCCATTGCAATCTTCTACCTAAGCGTTAACCAGCTCTCCTTTTCGTTGGGCTTTTTTGCGGTCGTTTTCGTCAAGGACGATTTTTCGAATGCGTATTGACTTTGGTGTAGTCTCCACGTATTCATCTTCCTGAATGTACTCAAGTGCTTCTTCCAATGAGAAATTAACTTTAGGTACAATATGAACTGTGCCATCCGAACCGGATGCACGCATGTTGGTCAATTTTTTTCCTTCTACAATATTGACTACCAAATCTCCCGGACGAATTTGTTCGCCAATAATTTGTCCTACATAAACCTGATCGCCTGGTTCAATGAAAAATCGTCCACGATCCTGAAGATAAGCGATGGAATATGCAGTTGCCATTCCAGGTAATTTAGAAACTAAGACGCCATTCGTTCTTGCAGGAATATTTCCTCTCCAAGCCTGGTATTCCTTAAATCGATGGGCAATGATCGCTTCACCTGCCGATACTGTCAATAACATATTTCTAAGTCCGATGAGACCTCTGGATGGTATCTCAAATTCGATATGAATAAGATCACCACGGGTTTCCATTACCAGCATTTCACCTTTGCGCTGACTCACCAACTCGATCACTCTTCCGGAAGATTGATCCGGTACATCTACTGTCATTACTTCTATTGGCTCACTTTTCACTCCAGCTATTTCTTTTACAATAACTCTGGGTTGACCAACCTGTAGTTCATATCCTTCTCTCCTCATCGTCTCAATTAAAATAGCTAAATGGAGGATTCCTCTTCCATAGACGAGTATAGCGTCAGGTGATTCTGTATCTTCAATACGCATAGCCAGGTTTTTTTCAAGTTCCTTTTCAAGGCGTTCGCGGATATGTCTTGAGGTCACATATTTACCTTCTTTACCAAAAAATGGAGAATTATTAATGGTAAATAACATGGAGATTGTTGGTTCATCAACCTGAATAGGAGTAAGTCCCTCAGGATTTTCAAAATCAGCTATAGTATCTCCAATTTCAAAATCTTCGAGTCCAAAAACGGCACAAATATCACCGGCTTCTGCAATTTCCACTTTTTTCTTACCCAAGCCTTCGAAGGTATAAAGTTCTTTAATTCTGGATTTTAATATACTTCCATCGCGCTTAACTAATGAAACGGGTTGATTGATTTTAATACTGTTTCTCAAAATCCGGCCAATGGCTATTCTTCCGATATATTTGGAATAATCCAAACTGCTGATCATCATTTGAAGATTTCCTTCTGGTATGACCGGTGGTTTGATAAATTCAATAATAGCATCTAGTAATGGGGTGATATCTTCAGTTGGCTTTCTCCAATCTGTGCTCATCCAACCCTGTTTGGAAGATCCGTATATAGTCGGAAAATTCAATTGGTCTTCAGTGGCTTCCAGATTGAAAAACAATTCAAACACATGATCGTGAACTTCATCAGGACGGCAATTCGGCTTGTCCACTTTATTGATAACCACGATCGGTTTCTTGCCCAGGCTTAATGCTTTTTGAAGAACAAAGCGGGTTTGAGGCATAGGACCTTCGAAAGCATCAACCAATAGCAGAACACCGTCTGCCATGTTAAGTACTCGTTCCACTTCTCCTCCAAAGTCCGCGTGACCAGGAGTATCTATTATATTGATCTTGATATCTTTATAGTTGACTGAGACATTTTTTGCCAGGATGGTAATTCCTCGTTCTCTTTCCAATTCATTATTATCAAGGATGAGTTCACCAGTTTCCTGGTTATCCCTGAATAATTTGGTTTGATGTAAAATCTTATCTACCA